>JBKJON010000127.1:0-7242 GCA_046595715.1 Marmoricola sp. | reverse complement strand
CGCCGACGGTCGGCATCATCGGCACCGTCATGGGTCTGGTGCACGTCCTGGAGAACCTGGCGAAGCCCGAGGAGCTCGGGCACCTGATCGCGGCGGCGTTCGTGGCCACGCTGTGGGGCGTCACCTCGGCCAACGTGATCTTCCTGCCCCTGGGCAACCGGCTCAAGCGTCTCGGCGAGCTCGAGTCCACCCGCATGGAGGTCACCATCGAGGGCATCGCCGCCATCCAGAACGGCTCCAACCCGCGGGTGGTCGCGCAGAAGCTGCGCTCGCTGATGGCCGGAAGCGCCGGGGCAGAGGCGGCCTGACATGTCACGCAAGGGTGGCCGCCGCGGCGGCCACGAGGAAGAGCACGAGAACCACGAACGCTGGCTGGTGACGTACGCCGACATGGTCACCCTGCTGATGGTGCTCTTCATCGTGATGTTCGCCATGAGCCAGGTCGACGAGAAGAAGTTCAACGCGCTCAAGGTGGGCCTGGCGGCCGGCTTCGGCCAGTCGACGTCAATCCTCGACGGCTCGAGCCAGATCCTGGAGCAGCCGGGCACCGCGATCGCGGCACCGATCGCCCCCTCGGAGGTCTCAGCCGACCTGCCGCCGAAGGAGCAGGCAGCGGTGGCCAACGCGGTGGCCCGCTACGACACGCTGCGCCAGCAGCGCAAGGTGGCCAGTGCCGAGCTCGAGGTCGACCGCCTCGTGTCGATCCGCAAGCAGCTGTTGGCCGCCCTGGCCGCGAAGGGCCTGAAGGACGACGTTCGCACCACCATCGACGAGCGAGGGCTGACGGTCAGCCTCGTCTCGCGGCACGTGGTCTTCGAGGCCAACGTCGCCGAGCTGTCGCCACGCGGCCGGATGGTGGTCGACGCGCTGGCTCCGGTGCTGAAGTCCCTCACGGAGCCGCTCGCCATCGACGGTCACACCAACCAGGTCAAGGTGAAGCCGAAGTACTTCCCCACCGACTGGGAGCTCTCCGCAGCCCGCGCGGTCCGCGTCCTGCGCTACCTCAACGAGGCCGGCGGCGTCGCGAACGCCCGGATGACCGTCAGCGCCTTCGGACACACCCGTCCAGCCGTCAGCCCCGCCAAGCCCGGCTCGCAGGAGATCAACAAACGGGTCGACATCGTCGTGGAGTCCGCCCTGCCTGCCGACACCAGAGCACTCATCAAACAGGTCATCATCGAACGCGAGAAGCAAGGAGGTAACGCATCATGAGCGTCACGGCAATGCCTAAACAGACCACCACGACCACCGACGCCGAGGCACCGGAGGAAGGCGGTGGCAAGAGCAAGAAGAAGCTGGTCATCATCCTGGTGGTGCTGCTGCTCCTGGGCGGTGGCGGCTACATGATGTTCCGCCCCAAGCCGCCGGCCCCCCCGAAGGCGGGCGCCGTGGTCGCGCTGGACCCGATCCAGATCAACCTGGCCGGCGAGCACTACCTCCGCGTGGGCATCGCGCTGCAGCTGACCGACAAGGCGAAGGAGGCCGATGGAAGCAAGGCCCTCGACGCGACGATCGAGGAGTTCAGCGGCAAGTCGATGGCCGACGTGGCGGACCCGAAGAAGCGGGGGTCGATGAAGAAGGAGCTCGAGCACCGACTGGACGAGCTCTACGAGCACGAGGTGATGAAGGTCTTCTTCACGGAATTCGTGACTCAATGACCTGATTTCTCTCATTTACCTCAGGTTGGGGGGCAGACGGTCGATTCGTGGGGGTGTGAACCCCTCCGCATCGCTGCCCCGCACCCATTTGGGTGGTGCGAGCGCGCGCTCTGAGCTGAAGGGCGCCGGCTCGGCCGTGGCCTACGACTTCCGTCGGCCCATCCAGCTCTCGCGCGAGCACGCCCGGATCCTGCAGGTGGGCTTCGACGGGTTCGCACGCCAGGCCACCACGGTGTTCACCTCCGCCCTGCGCACGGTGTGCCAGATCTCGCTGCTCTCGGTGGAGCAGTGCAACTACGCGGAGTACGTCGATAGCCTGCTGGCCCCGACGTACATGACGATCTTCACCGTCGACCCGATCCCGGGCCGGGCCGTGCTCGAGATGCCCGTCCGCGCGGTGATGTCCTGCATCGACCACATCCTCGGCGGTCCGGGCTCCCCGAACCAGCGCCTGCGCAACCTCAGCGACATCGAGAGCAGCGTCATCCAGGGCTTCACCGAGCGCCTGCTCGGCGAGATGCGCTACTCGATGAGCCACGTCCTCGACTTCGAGCCGGAGATCGTCGGCGTCGAGTACAGCCCGCTGTTCGCCCAGCTCGCGGCCGCCTCCGACGTCGTCGCGGTCGCCACCTTCGACCTGCGGATCAACGACACCCCGAACCGGGTCACGGTCTGCCTCCCGTTCGCCGGCCTGCTCCCGCACCTGGTCAACGCAGCCGCTCCCGCCCCCGTCTCTGAGCGCGAGCGCGCCAAGCGCAACCGCTCGGCCGAACTGCTCCGGGCCCAGTTCGAGTCCGTGCCCGTCGACGTCACCATCCGGTTCCGGTCAACCCGGGTCTCCCCCGACTCGCTGGGTGACCTGGAGATCGGGGACGTCATCCGGCTGAGCCACCCGGCCGCCGCCCCGCTCGAGGTGTGCACCGACGACACCACCTTCGCCCACGCCACCCCGGGCGCCAAGGGCCCCCACCTCGCCGCGCTGATCGTCGGCGCACCCAAGGAGAACCGATGACCGCCGCCCCGCTCGCCGCTCGCGACACCTCACTGGCCACCGAGGCGGCCGGCGCCGCCGCTGCGGTGCTCCCCTCCGTGCACCCGCTCACAGTGTCGGCGGCCCAGCCCGGCAGCCCGAGCGTCACCTCCCCGTACCGCGCTGCGATCGTCTCCCGGGTCACCGGCAGCGCGACCGCGATGGTCGGGATCCTGGTCGGTGACGAGCTCGTGGACGTGCTGGAGTCCAGCCCGACCCCCGGCCTGATGCTCGCCGCGACGGTACAGCCGGCCATCGACGCTGCTGCCCGCATCCTGGGCACCACCGCCGAGGCCGCTGTCCAGCTCGACCCGGCCGAGCTGCTCGCCACGCTGGACACCCCGTTCACGGTCGTCCCCCTGGTGGGGCCCGGCTTCGCAGCCGCCTTCCTCCTCACCGACGACGCGCTCGCGCCGGCCATGACCGCCGCAGGCGACGACAGCCCGACCTTCGCCGTGATGCCGCTGGTGCCGCCCGAGTTGGTCACCCACGCCCCCACCGCCGTTCAGGACCCCGTCGGCGCCCCGGCACCCCAGGCGGCTCCCACGGTCGTCGCCCGACGCGGCATCGAGATGCTGCACGGGGTCGACATGGAGCTGACCGTCGAGCTGGGCCGCACCCGGATGGCGGTGCGGGACCTGCTCGCGTTGGCCCCCGGTGACGTGCTCGAGCTCGACCGCGCGGCGGGCAGCCCCGCGGACCTGCTGGTCAACGGTCGGCTGATCGCCCGGGGCGAGGTCGTCGTCGTCGACGAGGACTTCGGCCTGCGGATCACCCAGATCATCGAAGCCAACGTGAGCTGAACATGATCGAGCTGACTGTCCGACTGGTTGCCTCGCTCGCGATCGTCGTGGGCCTGCTGCTGGTCACCGTCCGCATCGGGGCGCGCAAGTTCCGCCCGCGTGCCGGCGCACCGCTGCGGATCCTGCACCGCCAGGCCCTCAGCCGGAGCTCCTCGGTCGCCGTGATCGAGGTAGGCAACCGCACCCTGGTGATCGGCCACACCGAGCACCAGATCAGCATCCTCGCCGAGCTCGGGGCCGGTGACCTGTCCGACGACTTCTCCGGCGACTCGGAGCAGGGCGAGGTCATCGACATGGAGGCGGCTCGCCAGTCAGGTCAGGCCTTCAGTGCCGAGGAGATCACCGCCACCGTCGCCCGCGAGACACCTCCGGTGACGGCCATCGGACCGTTGGCCGGATCAGTCCTCTCGGTCCAGACGTGGCGCCAGGCCGTGGCTGTCGCGAAGCACCGCGCCTGATGTCACTCGTCGTTCGTGGCACGACGTTGCTCGCCGGACTGCTCGCCGCCTTCCTGCTCACCGTGACGGGGGCGCCCGGAGCCGCGGCCGCCGCCCCGGTGAGCTCCGCCGCAGCATCCACGGCGCTCACCGCCGCGCCCGCGACGGTCGTGTCCGCGCTGCTCCCCGCGGCCCCCGAGGACCCCAAGGGGCCCAAGGGCCCGAAGAAGGGCAGCAACGAGGTCACCGTGAACCTCGAGGGACTCACCAACAAGCCGAGCTCGTCGGTGACGACGATCATCGCGCTCACGCTGCTCTCGCTGCTTCCGGCGATCCTGCTCACCTGCACCAGCTTCACCAAGATCCTGGTCGTGCTGGGCCTGACCCGCAACGCCCTCGGCCTGCAGCAGACACCGCCCAACCAGGTACTCGCGGGCCTCGCCCTGTTCCTGAGCCTGTTCATCATGACCCCGGTCCTGAGCCAGATGAACACCGAGGGCGTCAAGCCCTACATGGACGGCACCAAGACCTCCGCACGGGCCTGGGAGGACGGCAGCAAGCCGCTCAAGGAGTTCATGCTCGACAACACCGAGGACGCCCAGCTCGAGCTGCTCACCAACGTGGCGAAGCGGGAGCTGCCCAAGAACCGCAACGACGTCGATCTCTCCACCCTGGTGCCGGCCTTCGTGCTGAGCGAGCTCAAGCAGGCGTTCATCATCGGGTTCATCGTCTTCATCCCCTTCCTCGTCATCGACATCGTCGTCAGCGGCGCGCTGATGGCGCTGGGCATGATGATGATGCCGCCGGTGATGGTCTCCCTGCCGTTCAAGCTCCTCCTGTTCGTCCTCGTGGACGGCTGGGGGCTGCTGATCAAGGCACTCATCGCGAGCTACGGGTAGGTAGGCCATGACAGACACCACGATCATCGAGCTCGGGATGCGCACCATGATGGTGGCGCTGAAGCTCTCCGCGCCCATCCTGGTCACCTCGCTCGTCATCGGCTTCGTCGTCTCGCTCTTCCAGTCGATGACGCAGATCCAGGAGTTCACGCTCGCCTTCGTCCCGAAGCTCATCGGCGTCGGCCTCGTCCTGCTGCTCTGCGGCAACTGGATGCTGCACACGCTGATCGCCTTCACCGTCGACCTCTTCGAGGGCATCCCCACCATGTTGGGCTGACCAGTGGAACTGACCATCTCCGGCGAACCACTCATCGCCTACCTGCTCGCGTCGATCCGCATCGTCACCTTCATGACGATCGTGCCGCCGTTCTCGGCGCGCGCCGTCCCTGCCACGGCGAAGGTCATCTTGTCGCTCGGGCTGGCGTTCGCGGTCGCGCCGGCGCTCGCGGCGACGGAGATCCCCACCAGCAACTACGGTCTGCTCGCCAGCGTCCTGACGCAGGTGGCCGTGGGCGGGTCGATGGGGATGGTCGTCTTCCTGCTGTTCTCCGCCATCGGCGCGGCCGGCAGCCTGCTCGACGTGTTCGGCGGCTTCTCGCTGGCCCAGGGCTTCGACCCCCTCGGGATGAACTCCAACACCGTGTTCGGCACCTTCCACCAGATGCTCGGCACCGCGATCCTCTTCGTCACCAACGGGCACATGCTCATCATCGGCGGCCTGCTCAGCACGTTCAGGTTCCTGCCGGTCGGCGAGAGCCCGGACCCGAGCGGCGGCACGGACGTGCTGCTCACCGCCTTCCGGATGTTCTTCGTCACCGCCGTCCAGATCGCCCTGCCGATGATCGCGGTGCTCTTCATCGCCGACGTCGGCCTGGCGCTGCTGACCAAGGTGGCGCCTCAGCTGAACGCGATCAACGTGATGTTCCCGGCCAAGATCGGGCTCACCTTGATGCTGCTGGGGCTCTCCTTCCCGGTGCTGCCGCAGGCGATGGCGCGCCTCGTCGACTACGCGCAACAGGCCATGGCCGCGATCGCGGGAGCGGGATGATCCGGTGAGCGGGGAGAAGACTGAGAAGCCGACCCCGAAGAAGAAGAAGCAGTCGCGCAAGGAGGGTCAGGTCGCCCGCACCCCGGAGCTGGGCGGCTGGGCCTCGGTGCTGCTGCTCGGTCTCGCGATGCCGGCGCTGCTGGGCAAGGAGCTCGGGGCGATCCAGCGGCTGATCGAGCGCAGCCTGCGGATCGTCGAGGATCCGTCGGTCTCCTCCGCGATGACCCTGCTGCACGAGGGTGCCACGCACGCCTTCATCACCCTGGTCATCCTCGGTTCCATGGTGATGGTGGTCGGCGTCTCCTCGGCCCTGGCGCAGGGCGGTTTCGCCCTGGCGACCAAGCAGGTCAAGCCGAACTTCTCCAAGCTCAACCCCATCAAGGGTGCCAAGCGGATCTTCGGGCCGCAGGCCGCCTGGGAGGGGGTCAAGATGGTGATCAAGAGCAGTCTCGTGGGAATCCTCGTCTACAGCACCATCCGCGGGCTGATGCCCCTGGTCGGCGGCATGGTCCCCATGTTCGCTGTGATCGAGGCGGTCAACCACAGTGCGCTGGGGCTGATGCGCAACATCGCCCTCGCAGGCCTGGCCATGGCGGCGGCGGACTACGCGATGCAGCGGCGCCGGGTCGGCAAGCAGACCCGGATGTCCAAGGAGGAGGTCAAGCAGGAGTACAAGCAGACCGAGGGCGACCCGATGCTCAAGAGCGCCATCCGGTCCCGCCAACTGGCTGTCTCCCGCAACCGGATGATGGCCGACATCGCGCAGGCCGACGTCGTGCTGGTGAACCCCACGCACGTGGCCGTCGCGCTCCGCTACGAACCGCAGACCGGAGCCCCCAAGGTGGTGGCCCGTGGCGCCGGGGCCATCGCGCAGAAGATCCGCGAGCGTGCGGTCGAGGAGCGGGTTCCACTGGTGCGCGACATCCCCCTCACGCGGGCGCTCTACGCCTCCACCCAGGTGGGTCAGGCGATCCCGGCCGAGCTGTTCGCCGCCGTCGCCTCGGTTCTCGCCTTCGTGATCAGCCGCCGCACCATGGGCCAGCACGGCGGGCAGCACAGCTCCCCCCGCCACGAGGGGACGCTGCCCGACGTGCCTGCGATCGGTCGCCGTCGACGAATCACTCAGGAATCGTCGTGACCGGCCGATAGGTCGTACGTCGCCAGGAAGGTCGACGCACAGCGCCAGGGACGGCGCCCCCTGATTCG
Organism: Marmoricola sp.; assembly: GCA_046595715.1. Taxonomy (GTDB): domain Bacteria; phylum Actinomycetota; class Actinomycetes; order Propionibacteriales; family Nocardioidaceae; genus Marmoricola. The sequence goes on along the minus strand of JBKJON010000127.1, from coordinate 161 downwards.
CGTCCCTGGAAGGTCCTCGCCACATGAAGCGTGCGACACAGCTCGGTGTCCCCCTCGGCATCGTCTTCATCATCGTGATGCTCGTCGTGCCGCTTCCCGCGATCGTCCTCGACCTGCTGATCGCACTGAACATCACCGGTGCGCTGCTGATCCTGTTGACC
>JBKJON010000020.1:0-10607 GCA_046595715.1 Marmoricola sp. | reverse complement strand
GTCGCCGGCCCCTCCGCGCTGCAGCCGCACAACTGGGTGGGCCAGCACATCCCGCTGCACGCGACCAGCAACGGCAAGGTGCTGCTCGCCTGGCTCCCACCCGACGACCTCGGTGCTCTCCTCGGACTGCTCCCGGCCTTCACCGGCTCCACCATCACCACCAAGGCACAGCTCAAGCGCCAGCTCGAGGCCGTGCGGGAGCAGGGGTACGCCGTCGCCGTGGACGAGCTCGAGATCGGGCTCACCGCGATCGCCGCACCGGTGCGCAACGCCCACGGTGACGTGGTGTGCTCGATGAGCCTCTCCGGCCCGACCTTCCGGCTCCCTCCTGCTCGGGTGGACGAGGTGCTGCCCCAGCTGGTCGAGGCGGCGGACGAGCTGTCGCACCGGCTCGGCTGGGGTGTCCGGTAAGCGCGCAAACGTCCGCGGCACCGGTTCAGACCGCTAGGTCTCGATCCGTTCATGAGGCTTGACTGCTCCCTCCAGCCTCTACATTCTGTTTCGTATAGCGCTGAAGCGTTGCGAGCAGCGCAACGACGAGGTCAGGATGGGTCGCGGATGCCTGAGAACTTCATCGATGGGGAATGGGTCTCTGCCCGCGAGGGTGGGCGGCGCGAGATCCGATGCCCGGCCACGGGCGAGCTGGTCGCCGAGATCGACGAGTCCACGACCGTCGACACCGAGGCCGCCATCACCGCGGCCCGGGCGGCCTTCGACGACGGCCCCTGGGCCAGTACGAGTGCCCGCGAGCGCGGCGACCTACTCCTCCGCGTCGCCGACCTGCTCCAGCGCGACAAGGCTGAGCTGGCCAGGATGGAGTCACTCGACACCGGCAAGCGCCTGGTGGAGAGCGAGCTCGACATCGACGACGTCACCAGCGTCTTCCGCCACTTCGGACTGACCGCCGACGTCGGGGCCGGGCGCGTCGTCGACACCGGCCGCGACGACGTGGTCAGCCGCGTGGTCCACGAGCCAGTCGGGGTCTGTGGGCTGATCACTCCGTGGAACTACCCGCTGCTGCAGGTCTCCTGGAAGGTCGCGCCGGCCCTGGCCGCCGGGTGCACCTTCGTCCTCAAGCCGAGCGAGCTGTCCCCGCACACCGCGATCCACCTGCTCCGCCTCCTCGACGAGGCCGGAATGCCTCGCGGCGTCGGCAACATCGTCGTCGGCGACGGCCCCCACGCGGGCGCCCCGCTCAGTGAGGACCCCCGCGTCGACCTCGTCTCGTTCACCGGCGGCCTGGAGACCGGCAAGCGCATCATGGCTACGGCCGCGCGCACGGTGAAGAAGGTCGCGCTCGAGCTCGGCGGCAAGAACCCCAACATCGTCTTCGCCGACGCCGACCGCGAGAGCGCGCTCGACATGGCCCTGACCGCGGTCTTCCTGCACTCCGGGCAGGTCTGCTCCGCCGGCGCGCGTCTCCTCGTCGAGGAGTCGATCCACGACGAGTTCGTCGAGGAGCTGGTGGCCCGGGCCCGCACGATCCGTCTCGGCGGACCGTTCGACGAGCAGGCCCAGACGGGTGCGCTGATCTCACAGGCCCACCTCGACAAGGTCACGGCGTACGTCGAGGCCGGCATCGCCGAAGGCGCCACGCTCCTGCTCGGCGGGGAGCGCGTCGCCGACGGCGAGCTGGAGAAGGGATTCTTCTTCGCCCCCACGATCCTGGGCGACGTGCGATCGGAGATGAGTGTGGCGCAGGACGAGTCGTTCGGCCCGGTGCTCACCGTGGAGAGGTTCACCGACGAGGCCGACGCCGTACGCATCGCCAACGACTCGATCTACGGCCTGGCCGGCGCCGTCTGGACCCACGACGCCGGCAAGGGCCAGCGCATCGCGGCGAAGCTGCGCATGGGCACCGTCTGGATCAACGACTACCACCCCTACGTGGCCCAGGCCGAGTGGGGCGGCTACAAGCAGTCCGGCATCGGACGCGAGCTCGGCAGCGCGGGGCTCGAGGAGTACCGCGAGACCAAGCACGTGTGGCACAACATCGCGCCGGAACCCCAGGAGTGGTTCTCATGAGCAGTCGCAAGCGGGACCACTGGGACTACGTCATCGTCGGTGGTGGCTCGGCGGGGTCCGCACTGGCCAACCGGCTCAGCGTCGACCCGGACACCTCGGTGCTGGTGCTGGAGGCCGGCCGCAGCGACCTTCGGATGGACCCGTTCATCCACATGCCGGCCGCGCTGCCCTATCCGATCGGCAACCGGCTCTACGACTGGAAGTACGAGTCGGAGCCCGAGCCGTTCATGGACGGCCGCAAGGTCTACCACGCACGCGGCAAGCTGCTCGGTGGCTCGAGCAGCATCAACGGGATGATCTTCCAGCGCGGCAACGCGCTCGACTTCGAGCGCTGGGCCGCCGACAAGGGCATGGAGTCCTGGGACTACGCCCACGTCCTGCCGTACTTCAAGCGCATGGAGACCTGCCTCGCCGGTGCCGACGCCTGGCGCGGCGGCAGCGGACCGCTCGTGCTCGAGCGCGGCCCGGCCAAGAGCCCGTTGTTCGGCGCCTTCTTCGAGGCCGTCCAGCAAGCCGGCCATCCGCTGACCGACGACGTCAACGGCTACCGCCAGGAGGGCTTCGCCGCCTTCGACCGCAACGTGCACCGGGGACGACGGCTCAGCGCCGCCCGCGCCTATCTCCACCCGGTGATGTCCCGGCCCAACCTCCGCGTCGAGACCCTCGCGATGGTGACCGGGCTCGTGAAGGACGGGACCCGCGTCACCGGAGTCGACTACCACCGCGGCGGCCGGGGCAACCAGCGCGCGAACGCCTCCGAGGTCATCCTCTGCGGCGGTGCGATCAACTCGCCCCAGCTTCTCCTCCTCGCCGGCATCGGCCCCAAGGACGACCTGGAGAAGCTCGGCATCGACGTCATCGCGGACCTCCCCGGGGTCGGCAGCAACCTGCAGGACCACCTCGAGGTCTACCTCCAGTACGCCTCCAAGCAGCCGGTCTCCATCGGCCCCTGGCTCAAGCACCGCCACAAGCCGCGCATCGGCGCCGAGTGGCTCTTCCTGCGCAGCGGCGTCGGCGCCTCCAACCACTTCGAGGCCGGCGGGTTCATCCGCAGCAACGAGGAGGTGGACTACCCGAACCTGATGTTCCACTTCCTCCCCATCGCCATCCGGTACGACGGGTCCCGACCCGCCGCCGAGCACGGCTACCAGGTGCACATCGGGCCGATGTACTCCGACGTACGCGGCAACCTGACCCTGAAGTCCACCGATCCCTACGAGCACCCGGCACTGCGGTTCAACTACCTCTCCACCGAGAGCGACCGCCGCGAGTGGATCGAGATGATCCGGGCGGCGCGCGACATCCTCAACCAGCCCGCGTTCGCGGCCTTCAACGACGGCGAGATCTCACCCGGCCCCTCGGTCGAGACCGACCAGGAAATTCTCGACTGGGTCGCCAAGGACGCCGAGACCGCCCTGCACCCGTCGTGCACCGCCCGGTTGGGCGTCGACGACCAGTCGGTGCTGGACCCCGAGACGATGCGGGTCCACGGCGTCGACGGGCTGCGTGTCGTGGACGCCTCGGCCATGCCCTACGTCACGAACGGCAACATCTACGCGCCGGTGATGATGCTCGCCGAGAAGGCTGCCGACCTGATCCTCGGCAACACCCCGCTGCCACCCTCGGACGCCCCGTACTACCGGCACCGCGAGGGGTCGCCGCTCTACCCGCCCGGCGACAGCCGCAACCGTGAGGAGAAGCCATGACGACGACGGCGAGCAGCCCCGAGACGAGCAAGTCCGGCTCCACGGGCGGCGACGTCCCCGCCCTGCACGTCGAAGGGCTGTGGAAGATCTTCGGTCCGCGTGCCGACAAGATCATCGGCACCGACCAGGCGCAGCTCTCGCGCAAGGAGTTGCAGGAGCAGACCGGACACGTCATCGGCATCCGCGACGTCTCCTTCGACGTGGCTCCGGGCGAGGTCTTCGTGGTGATGGGACTCTCCGGCTCCGGCAAGTCGACGCTGGTGCGGTTGCTGACCAGGCTGATCGAGCCGACTGCCGGCAAGGTCGAGCTGTACGGCGAGGAGATCACGGGCATGTCGGAGTCCGACCTGCTGGAGACCCGCCGCCGCAAGGTGTCCATGGTCTTCCAGCACTTCGGCCTGCTGCCCCACCGCAAGGTGGTCGACAACGTCGCCTTCGGCCTCGAGGTACGCGGCGAGGCCAAGGCCAAGCGCCGCAACCGGGCCCAGGAGATGGTGGACCTGGTCGGGCTCTCCGGCTACGAGAACAACTACCCCGACCAGCTCTCGGGCGGCATGCAGCAGCGCGTCGGCCTGGCCCGCGCCCTAGCCGCCGACCCCGAGATCATGATGTTCGACGAGCCGTTCTCGGCGCTGGACCCACTCATCCGACGGGACATGCAGAACGAGGTCATCCGGCTGCACGAGGAAGTGGGGAAGACGATGGTCTTCATCACCCACGACCTGGCCGAGGCACTCAAGCTCGGCGACCGGATCCTGATCATGCGCGACGGCGAGATCGTCCAGATCGGCTCGCCGGACGAAGTCGTCGGCGCTCCGGCCGACGACTATGTCCGCGACTTCACCAGCGAGGTGCCCAAGTCGCACGTGCTCACCCTGAAGTGGGTGATGCGACCACCTGATCGCGACCTGGCCGCCGACGGACCCGTCCTCCAGTCGGACCAGATCGTGCGGGATGCCGCCCGGATCGTGCTGGACCACCGGGGACCTTGCCGCGTGTTCGATGGTGACGAGCTCGTCGGGGTGGTCGACGACGAGGACATCCTGCGCGTGGTGGTGGCCGAGGACTCGGCACCGTGACCACGGCCACAGCACCTCCGGCGAAGACGACCTCGGCGGGCAAGGAGGAGCAGCCCTACGTCCAGCAGGGCAAGGAGCGGCACACCGGCTGGAAGCTGCTGGCGATCCTCGCGACCTGGCTGGTGCTGTATGCACTCCTGAACGGGAACCAGACCCTCGCCCTCGGCTTCCAGAACACCACCGGGTTCCACGACTGGCTGAACGGGGTGCGGGACTGGGTGCAGCTGAACGGCCCCAGCAACTGGTTCTTCGGCGGCGTGCTCGGTTTCGTCTCCGACGTGTTCAACGCTGTCTTCACCTTCCTGCAGAAGCTGGTCAGCATCCCCGCCTTCCCCCGGCCCGTGCCCGAGATCGGCTGGCTCGGCGTGACGGCGCTGGCAGCGTGGGGCTCGTGGGCGGTCGCCGGACTGCGCTCGAGCATCCTGGTCACCGCCTCGTTCCTCATGTTCGGCATCTGGGGCCTGTGGCAGAGCAGCCTGGACCTGCTGCTGATCACGATGCTGGCCGTGGTGGTCTGCTTCGTCGTGGGTCTGCCACTGGGCATCGCGATGGCGCGCCACCGTTCCGTCTCAGTGCTCGTGACCCCGCTCCTCGACCTGCTCCAGACGATGCCGCCGTTCGCCTACCTCGCCCCGGTCGCCCTGTTCTTCGGGATCGGGCCCACCACCGCCATCGTGCTCACCGTGGCCTACGCGCTGCCGCCGCTCGTGCGGATCACCGAGCACGGCATCCGCTCCGTCCCGGACACCACCGTCGAGGCGGCCCGCTCGATGGGCCTGACCTCGAGCCAGATGCTGCGGCGGGTCCAGCTGCCGATGGCCAAGCGCACGATCGTGGTCGGGATCAACCAGAGCATGATGGCCGCGCTGTCCATGGCCACCATCGCCGCCCTGGTCAACGGCCCCGGGCTGGGAAAGGACGTCATCGCCGCGTTGCAGACGCTCAACGTCGGTGCCGCCTCGGTCGCCGGCCTGCTGATCGTGCTGACGGCGATCATGCTGGACCGGACCACCACCGCCGCCAGCGAGAGGTCCGAGGGAGCAGCCAGGTCAGGCATCGCCTCGGTCAGCGGCCCGGGCGTGATGTTGAGCGGCGTCGTGCTCGAGAAGCTGCCCCGCTGGGCCACGGAGTCGGCCGGCAAGGGGATGCGTCATCCCCGGCTCACCAGCCAGGGACGCTGGCTGGTCCGGGGGCTGTGGCTGGTCCCCGTCGCCGTCCTGGTGTTCCTCTCCCGCCAGCAGCTGAACCTGGCCACGTTCCCGGGCCGAGACGTGTGGCCGTTCCTCAAGCCGGTCGACGGCACGACGGTGACCAAGCTGATCAACGACTTCACCACGTGGTTCGTCGACACGGTCGACACCTTCACGCTGGCCCTGAAGAACGACGTGACCAACGCCGTGATCAACCCCCTCCAGAGCCTGCTCGCCCAGTCACCGTGGTGGGTGATGGCCCTCGTGCTGCTGACCGTGGCCTTCGTGCTCGGCGGGATCCGACCGCTGCTCACCACGGTGGCCTGCCTCGCCGTGATCTTCGCGACCGGCCTGTGGCACGACTCGATGGTGACCCTGTCGATGACCCTGATCGCGACCGCGCTGGTCATGCTGATCGCGGTGGTCCTCGGCACCGGCATGGGGCGCGACCAGCGCACCGACACCATCATCCGACCCTTTCTCGATGCCTTCCAGACCATCCCGCCGTTCGTGTACCTGGTCCCTGCCCTGGCCCTGTTCGGGGTAGGCCGGTTCACCGCGATCATGGCGGCCCTGGCCTACGCCGTCCCGATCGCGACCAAGCTGGTCGCCGACGGCATCCGCGGCGTCTCGCCGACCACCGTCGAGGCCGCACGGGCCAGCGGCAGCACCACGTGGCAGATGATCACCAAGGTGCAGCTGCCGATGGCCCGGGAGGCGCTCGTCCTGGCCACCAACCAAGGCCTGCTCTACGTGCTGTCGATGGTCGTCATCGGCGGCCTGGTGGGCGGCGGGAGCCTCGGCTACATCGTGGTCTCCGGCTTCTCCCAGGACCAGCTCTTCGGCAAGGGTCTGGCCGCCGGCATCGCGATCACGGCACTCGGCGTGATGCTCGACCGGATCGCTCGCAACGCGGCCGCTCGCGCTGGTCGCTAGCAACAACCCACAGACGTCTTTGCGGGCCCACCGCGAAGCTGAGCAAGAGGAGAACGACATGGCTCGAGGACTCACCCGGGGCCGGACCCGGCTGGTCGCGATCGCCGCCTCGGTGGGACTCGGCCTCGCCGCGCTCGCTGGTTGCGGCAGCGGCGGCATCAAGGACACCACCGCCAGCGGCTCCGGCGGCAAGAGCTGCGGCAACCTGCGTATCGCCGTCAACCCCTGGACCGGCTACGTCGCCAACGCCCACGTGATCGGCTACATCGCCAAGAACGACCTCGGCTGCAATGTCACCTTCCCCGACGTCAAGGAGGAGGTGGGCTGGCAGGGCATGTCCAGCGGCTCCATCGACACGATCGTGGAGAACTGGGGTCACCCCGACCTGATCAAGAAGTACATCGACGAGCAGAAGACCGTCGTGGACGCCGGCCCGACCGGCGGCAAGGGCATCATCGGCTGGTACGTGCCGCCGTGGATGGCGCAGAAGTACCCCGACATCACCAGCTACAAGAACCTGAACAAGTACGCCAGCCTGTTCAAGACCTCCGAGTCAGGCGGGAAAGGCCAGCTGCTCGACGGCGACCCGTCCTACGTCACCAACGACGAGGCTCTGGTGAAGAACCTCAACCTCGACTACAAGGTGGTCGTCGGTGGCAGCGAGGCCGGCCTGATCCAGAGCTTCAAGTCCGCGGAGAAGAACAAGACCCCCCTGCTGGCCTACTTCTACGAGCCGCAGTGGTTCTTCTCGCAGATGAAGCTCGTGCACGTCAACCTGCCCGCCCACACCGAGGGGTGCGACGCGAACGCGGCGAAGGTCAACTGCGACTACCCGCCCTACATCCTGAACAAGCTGATCTCCTCGAAGTTCGAGAAGGCCGGCTCGCCCGCGGTCGACCTCATCAAGAACTTCGAGTGGACCAACGACGACCAGAACATCGTGGCGAAGTACATCGCTTCGGACGGCATGTCCCCCGAGGACGCTGCCAAGAAGTGGGTCGAGGAGAACCCGGACAAGGTCAAGGCCTGGCTCGGCTGACCCAGCACCGACAGCACTGACAGCACTGAGCCGGTGCCCGGATCACCTCTGGTGGTCCGGGCACCGTCGTTCTACCGTCGTGACCATCACCCTCCCTCGGGCCACCGAAGCACCGAAGCACCGACACCAGGAGAACCGCGATGAGCGAGCTGGACACCAGTGCCCGTAGAACCTCCCCGCCCCCCGGCCCCGGGGCGCCGGCGTCGGTGCTCAACCGGCCCGTCTTCCTCACCTCCGCAGCGATCACGGTCGCGGTCACGCTGTGGTGCGTGATCGCGCCGAAGAACGCCGAGTCCACGCTCGGCGACGTCGTGAGCTGGGTCTCGACCTGGTTCGGTTGGTACTACATCGCCCTGACCACCGCCGTGCTGATCTTCGTGATCTTCCTCGGCCTGTCCCGCTTCGGCTCGGTGAAGCTCGGCCCCGAACACTCCCGTCCCGAGTTCAGCACCGGCGCCTGGGCCTCGATGCTGTTCGCGGCCGGAATCGGCACCGACCTGATGTTCTACGCGGTCTACGAGCCGGTCACGCAGTACCTCACGCCGCCGACCGGCGCCGGCGAGACCGTCACAGCGGCGCGGGAGAGCACGGTGTGGACTCTTTTCCACTACGGCATCTCCGGGTGGGGGATGTACTCGCTGATGGGGATGGCGCTGGCCTACTTCGCCTACCGGATGAACCTGCCGCTGGCGGTGCGCTCGGCGGTCTACCCGATCATCGGCAAGCGGGTGGAGGGGCCGATAGGCCACACCATCGACACCGCGGCTGTGCTGGGCACGATCTTCGGGGTCGCCACGTCGCTGGGCATCGGCGTGGTCAGCCTCAACGTCGGGCTGAACCTCGTCTTCGGGGTCCCGCAGGGCCTGGCCGCCCAGAGTGCGCTGATCATCCTGGCCGTGGTGATCGCCACGCTCTCCGCGGTCAGCGGCGTGGACAAGGGCATCAAGCGGATCTCCCAGCTCAACGTCCTCCTCGCCATCGTGCTGGCGCTCTACGTGCTGGTCACCGGGCGGACCGCGCACCTGCTGAACGCGACCGTGCTCAACCTCGGCGACTACGTCCGGCTGTTCCCGGACATGACGATGCAGACGTTCGCGTTCGAGAACACCGGGAGCTGGATGACCGACTGGACGCTGTTCTTCTGGGCCTGGTGGATCGCCTGGTCAGCCTTCGTCGGGCTGTTCCTCGCCCGGATCTCCCGCGGACGCACGATCAAGCAGTTCGTGGCCGGCACGATGATCATCCCGTTCAGCTACATCGTCATGTGGATCGCCATCTTCGGCAACGCGGCCCTCGACGAGATCCGACGCGGCAACACCTCGTTCACCAAGATCGCCTCGGAGGCCACCGACCCCTCCGACGGCCTGTGGGCCCTGCTCCAGGAGTACCCCGCCTTCGCCGTGGTCGCCACCCTGGCCATCGTCGTCGGGCTGCTGTTCTACGTCACCTCGGCCGACTCCGGAGCCCTCGTGATGGCCAACCTGTCGTCGAGGCTGCGCACCGCCAACGACGACGCCAGCCCGCCCCTGCGGATCTTCTGGGCGGTCGCGACCGGGGCGCTGACCCTGTCCATCCTGGCCGCCGGCGGCATCTTCGCCCTGCAGTACGCCACGGTGATCATCGGCCTGCCCTTCGCGTTCGTGATGGTCGGGGTGATGTGGGGGCTCTACAAGGCACTCTCCGTCGAGGCCCAGCTCGCCGAGAGCCGCGACGGTGCCATGCCCGGGATGCTCTCGGGGCGCAGCGGACCGGGCGAGCGCGGCCACACGCCGTGGCAGGCACGGCTCAAGCGCGTGATGACCTTCCCGAGCCGCGCCAAGGCCGAGGAGTACCTCGACGACGTGGCGGAACCTGCCCTGCGCGAGGTCGAGGGCGAGCTCCTCGGCCAGGGCGCGACCGCCCGGGTGTGGCGCACCACCGACGAGAACGACCACCCGGCGGTGGAGCTGGTCGCCGACGAAGCCGCGGAGCGTCCGTTCGTCTACCGGGTCCAGCACCGCGAGACACCGGTCCCGGCGTACGGCGGATGGGCTCCGCGAGGTGACGACAACTACTCGCGCCTCGAGGTGCACCTGCGCGACGGCGGCCAGAGCTACGACATCATGGGGTACACCCACACCCAGCTCATCGACGACGTGCTCGACCAGTACGAGCGCCACCTCGAGTTCCTCCGGCTGCACGACGCCAGCACGCTCGGCTGAGGCCGGCTCCCCGCCCACGTCGGTGGGAAAGCGGACGCGGGTGCGCGCGCGGGTACGCCGAGCCCGCGCCCGGCCTTGACAGCGCCCCGCGACCGGGTGATCCTTGACCAGAGAGTTTCTCTATACGCATCGCGTTGCGTTATGCGCAACATCAGGAGGTTCCTGTGGCCACCGTTCCCGCCACCGCCAAGGTCGTCGTCATCGGAGCCGGCATCGTCGGCAACAGCCTCGTCCACCACCTCGTCGAGCTCGGCTGGACCGATATCGTCCAGCTGGACAAGGGGCCGCTGCCGAACCCGGGCGGATCGACCGGCCACGCCTCCAACTTCATCTTCCCGGTGGACCACTCCCGGGAGATCACAGACCTCACGCTCGACTCGATGCGGCAGTACAAGGAGATGGGCGTCTTCACCGAGTCCGGTGCCTTCGAG
>JBKJON010000545.1:0-6506 GCA_046595715.1 Marmoricola sp. | reverse complement strand
CGTCCGCCGGCAGGTTGGGGTCGTCGATCCGCGGGTTCGTGCCGACGATCTCGCCGATGTAGCCGGCGATCTGGCAGCCCTTGATCGACAACGTGCCTGAGTCGTTGAAGGCGTCGTACTCGAACTTCCAGGTCGAGCTCGCGTCCTGTGACTGGTTGCCCGCCCACTCGCTCTGGGTGTGCTCGACGGAGCCGCCGAAGCCCATGAAACCCACGCTGCCGCCTGCGTTCCACGAGCTGCTGTCGGCGTGGGCCGCCTGGTTCGCCGCGTGCTCCGCCAGCGCCTGACCGGCGGATCCCCAGCCACTCGCCTTGATGGTGACGTCCCGGATGACGAGCGCCTGGGTGGTGATCATCGGCAGCAGCTTGAGCTCGTCGCCCGCCTGCCCGGCGATCGTGCCGTCGCTGACGCAGCCGGCCTTCTCGCCCGGGACGTACCAGCCACCGATGTGCAGGAGCTCAGTCAGGCACCAGGGCCGCTCGATCTTGATGACCCCGAACTCGACGCTGATCTCCGCCTCGGTGGTCTGGTCCGAGTGCTGGTTCGAGGCGGAACCGCCTTGGTGCCCCTCACTGGAGCTGTCCGAGGAGGAGGTGCCACCGGACCCGCCGATGCTGATGCCCAGGAACCCGGCGCTGGCGCTCGCCTGCGTGGAGCTCGCCGACCCCTTGTACCAGCTGTTGGCGAAGCTGGAGCTCTGGGCGCCGCCGCGGCTGTGGTAGTTCGACGTCTTGCCCGTGATGGTGGTGAAGCCGATCTCCTTCTGGCTGCGGTCGTACCAGCCGAGCGGGGTGATCTGGGTGTACGGCGTCTTCGCCGCCACCACCCCGGCGAGGGAGAGGTCCCACTTGTCCAGCAGCTCACGTGCCTGCGACACGAAGTGCGCCGCAGCCGAACCGCCCTCGGAGTTCATCAGGTCGAGGGCCTTCTCGACGTCGTCGGCGCCCGAGCTGCGCCAGATCTGGTAGGCGTTGTCGACCTTCTGCTGGAGTGACGCGGCCGTGGCCGGCCAGGCCGCACCGAAGATCGGGTCGGCCATCGCCATCGACTCCTCGCGGGCGAAGCCCGCCTTCGCGTCGGCGTAGGCCTGCGAGAACTTGAGCCAGTTCTGGAACCTGATCGTCGGCCCGGTGATGTTGCCCTCGGTGTCGTGGTTGTAGAGGACCTTCTCCGCCTCCTCGAGGGCCTTCTTCACCTCGGCGCTCTGCGGCGGCGGCGGGAGGGCCTGCACGGAGTGCACGAGCCCTTCGTAGGCCGAGCTGAGCTTGCGGGTGCTCGGGTAGGGCCGGTAGGTGCCGTCACCGGTCACCATGGGCATGTCGTCGAAGAGCCAGGCGGTGTTCAGGGCCGCCTGCATCGAGGCCATCAGCTGGGGGTCCTGGCCCGGCTTGGCGGGAGGGGCCGTGGCGACCGGCGGCGTCCCGGCACCGGCGACCGGGGTGGGCGCCGGTGCAGGTTCGACCTGCGGCAGGGTGCCGTCGTCGGCCATCTTGTGCAGCGTCGCCCCGCCCGACGGGGTCCACGGGTTGGCGTACTGGCGCGGGTCGATCGGCAGGCCGTTCGGCATGTGCATGTAGGCCACCTGACGCAGTGGCTTGCCGCTCTTGTCGACTGTCTGCTGGCCGAGGATGCGGTCGACGATCTGGTCCAGCGAGTCGAGCAGAGCGGCGGTGATGCCGCCCGCCTTGTCGAGCTGGCCCTGAGGGGTCTCAGTCATGGTGCGCTCCTAGAGGTACGGCGCCCGGCGGGCGCTTTGCGTTACCTCCTTGAGCGTCCAGCCGGTCCTCTGATACCGCTGGACCCGCGACAAGGGTCAGCCACCGCGAGCGCTCAGCGGTCGGCGCGACTGCGCGAGACGGCGTTGAAGACCGGGCCGACGCTCAGGTCCCACAGCGCCGGAGCCAGTCGGAAGGCCCCGATCAGGGCGTAGTTCAGCCAGGCCGTTTGGCTCTCGGAGCGTCGCGACCCGATCGCGGCAAGGATGTTCCTGGCTGCCCGCTCGGGGCTGATGGTCGGCGGGGGAGCGGTGTTGACCATGCCGGCCGAGTCGAGGGCCCGGCCGTAGATCGGGGTGTCCACACTGCCCGGGGCGACGTGGCTGATGCGGACCCCGGGAAGGTCGACGTTCTCGATCTTGAGCTGGCGGGCCAGGGCGCGGACGCCCCACTTGCTGACGACGTACGACGTCATCTCCGGCACGGCGATGTGACCGAGGAGCGAACCGACGAGGACGAGGTCGCCCTCCTCCTGGTCGCGCAGGACGGGGATGACGTGCCGGGCGACGGCCGCGCTGCCGAGGAGGTTGGTGCCGACCACGCTGGCGAAGTCCTCCGCCGAGCTGTCCTCGATCCGGCCGTAGGTCACGATGCCGGCACAGTGCAGGACGGCGTCGATCCGGCCGTGCTCCTCGAGCGTCGAGGCGACGACCCGGGCGACCGCACCATCGTCCTGCACGTCGGCCGGCGCGACCAGGATCGAGGCAGCACCCCGCTCCGCACACTGGGCCGCCACCTTCTCGAGCGTCTCCTCGTCCCGGGCGACCAGCACCACGTGGTGGCGTTCCTCGGCCGCGAGCAACGCGGTGGCGCGGCCGATGCCGCTGGAGGCGCCGGTGACGACGACGACCAGGCCCGGATCGCGGCGGCTCATCACGACCACCTCAGGACCCGGCCCGGGGAACGACAGGACGTTCCGGTGATGGGTTCTCCGTACGGTTGCGGCCATGAGCGTTCATGAGTCCTCCGGTCGAGTGGTGATGGTCGTCGGCGCCAGCTCGGGGATCGGACTGGCGGTGGTGCGGCAGCTGTCGGCGGCGGGCGACCGCGTCTTCCTGGTGTCCCGGGACGAGGGCAGGCTTGCCGCCCTCGCGGCGGAGCTGCCCGGCGTGACGGCCCACGCCGCAGCCGACCTCACCGACGAGGCCCAGGTCGAGGCGGCGGTGGCGACGTGCGTCGCGACCTTCGGCCGGATCGATGCGGTGGTGACGAGCGCGCAGCCGATGGCCTACGGCACCGTGGAACAGGTGCCGCCGAAGGTGCTGAGCCGGATGATCGACGTCGCCGTCACCGGGACCTCGCACCTCTACCGGGCCGCTCTCCCGCACTTCCGGGCGCAGGGCGCGGGCACGCTGGTCGTGGTCAACTCGCTGCTCGCTGAGGTCGCGGTTCCCTCCATGGGGGCCTACTGCGCCGCCAAGTGGGGGCAGCTCGGGCTCGTGCGCTCCCTGCAGATCGAGGTGCGCTCCGATCCTGCGGTCTCGGTCAGCCTGGTCATGCCGGGTGCCATCGACACCCCGATCTACCACCAGGCGGCGACGTACGCCGGAAGCCGTGGCTCCGCTCCGCCGCCCGTCGTCAGCCCGGAGTCTGTCGCGGAGGCGTGCGTGCGGTGCCTGGACCGGCCGCGTCGGATGGTGCACGTCGGTCCGGTGAACCTCCTGGGCGTCGCCGGTTTCCGGCTCGCTCCCTGGCTCTACGACCGCGTCGCTCCCGTGCTGGTGAACCGCATCATCCTGCGCGGCCCCCCAGCACCGGCCGATGAGGGCAACGTCTTCGAGCCGACCCCCGCGGGCGAAGCTCTGCGCGGCGGCTGGACCCTCGCCGGACGGTTGCGCGAGCCCGGTCGCCGTGGGGCTCGGTGGCGTCGTCGGGCTGGATGAGGACTGGTTCACGGCTATCGATCCTGTGGCAGGTCGGCTGACGAGGGCCACCCGTGGACGCGCGAGGTCTCGGTGGTCCTGGGTCTGAGCGGCGGCGGGGCGGGGAATTCGCCGAGCTCACTTCTTGCGAAAACCTTAACAGTATGTTGAAGTAATAGCCATCTACCTCAACAAGATGTTGAGGCAGGCCTCGTCTGCAGCAGCGCGTGCGTAGGCCGACTCACCTCACAGGGAGCACACGCGATGTCCGCCATACTCTTCGGATCGATCAGCACCGTTGCCGACACCTCCGAGCTGCAGCGCCAGGCCTTCAACGAGGCGTTCGCGGCGCACGGCCTCGACTGGAAGTGGGAGCAGGACGACTACGTCACCATGCTCGAGCAGAACGGCGGCCAGCACCGCATCGCGGCGTACGCCGAGTCGCTCGGCCAAGACGTGGACGCCTCAGCCATCCACGAGACCAAGTCGAAGATCTTCCAGAACACCCTCGCGACGTCCGGGGCCGCTCCCCGTCCGGGCGTGCTCGAAACCATCGAGAAGGCCCAGCGTGAGGGCGTCAAGCTCGCCCTGGTCACGACCACCTCGCAGGAGAACGTCGGGTCGCTGGTCGCTGCGATGCGTCCGGTCGTGGACCTCGCCAGCTTCGACCTCCTGGTGGACTCCTCCCAGGTCGGCGAGACCAAGCCTGACAAGGCCGCCTACGCCTACGCCCTGGAGTGCCTGGGGGAGAACGCCGGGGACTGCATCGCGATCGAGGACAACGTCGGTGGCGTCCAGTCGGCCGCTTCGGCGGGCGTGACCGTGGTGGCCTTTCCCAACCAGAACACCGCCGGCCACACCTTCGAGCAGGCCTCCGGCCGCGTCGACAAGCTCGACTTCGCCGAGCTCCGCAGCTTGACGGCCAGCGCGTGACGACGATCGCCCGGACCGAGGAGACCCGCATGTCCAGCGTGACCGCCACCCTCAACGCGACCGACTCGGCCTTCCACGTGGAGGGCCACGAGAAGATCGACTTCAACCTCATCTACGCCCAGGGCGTCTTCTCGCCCGAGAACCTCGAGCTCGCCGACACCTACCGGTCCTACGGTCGCTGTCTGATGGTGATCGACGAGGTGGTGCACGACCTGCACCGCGACCGGATCGACGCCTACTTCTCGCACCACGGCATCGAGCTCTCGGTGTTCCGCGTGAAGATCGGGGAGAAGGCGAAGACCCTGCGCACCGTCGAGAAGATCGTCGACGCGTTCGCCGACTTCGGGCTGCTGCGCAAGGAGCCGGTGCTCGTCGTCGGCGGTGGGCTCACCACCGACGTGGCCGGCTTCGCGTGCGCGTCGTACAAGCGCAGCACCAACTACATCCGGATCCCGACCACGCTGATCGGGCTGATCGACGCCAGCGTCTCCATCAAGGTGGCGGTCAACCACGGCAAGCACAAGAACCGGCTCGGCGCCTACCACGCCTCCCAGAAGGTGCTGCTCGACTTCTCGCTGCTGGAGACCCTGCCGCTCGACCAGGTCCGCAACGGCATGGCTGAGCTGATCAAGATCGCCGTCGTCGCCAACGCCGGCATCTTCGACCTCCTGGAGAAGTACGGCGAGGAGCTGCTCCACACCCGGTTCGGTCACCTCGACGGCAACGACCAGCTGCGCGAGGCCTCGGACACGATCACCTACGACGCGATCAGGACGATGCTCACCCTCGAGGTGCCCAACCTGCACGAGCTCGACCTCGACCGGGTCATCGCCTACGGCCACACGTGGAGCCCGACCCTGGAGCTGATGCCGGAGACACCCTTCTTCCACGGTCACGCCATCAACATCGACATGGCGTTCTCGGCGACGATCGCGCACGAGCGTGGCTACATCTCCACGATCGAGCGCGACCGCATCCTGGGTCTGATGAGCGGCCTCGGTCTGGCCATCGACAGTCCCTACCTGACCTCGGAGCTGCTGCGGTCGGCTACCGACTCGATCCTGCAGACCCGCGACGGCCTGCTGCGTGCTGCTCTCCCGCAGCCGATCGGCACCTGCGTGTTCGCCAACGACCTCGACGTCGAGGAGCTGGACCGGATGCTGGAGGTGCACAAGGAGACCTGCCGTTCCTACCCGCGAAACGGTGACGGTGAGGACATGTTCACCAGCGCCGACGCCGCATGACCATGACGACGGTCTCGCAGTCGCGCTCGCCCACCCCGACGCCGCCCCGGCCGGTGACGCCGTTGGGCATCCTCGCCGAGAAGCTCTCGTGGGTGAGCGAGCGGCTCGACGTGCTCGACGGCCTCGATCCCAGGCTGGTGTCGGAGCTCCGGCAGGCGGCTGCCCTTGCAAGCGGGCTGGACCCCTACACGAGCATGGTCAGCACCCCCGAGTCCGCGGCCCTGCGGGCGCTGGCGGAGCGAACAGCCAACGAGGACTGGGGAAACCGCCCCGGTTCGGGTCTGGAACAAGAGATGCTCTCGGGTCATCTGGAGGGCCAGACCCTCAAGCTCCTCGTGCACGCGACCAAGGCGACCAGGGTGCTGGAGATCGGCATGTTCACCGGCTACTCCGCCCTGGCGATGGCCGAGGCGCTGCCGGAGAAGGGCGTCGTGATCGCCTGCGAGATCGACGAGTACGTCGCAAGGCTGGCTCAGGAGTGCTTCTCCGCCTCGCCGGCTGGTGACCGGATCGACGTGCGTGTCGGCCCGGCACTGCAGACCCTGCACTCCCTGGGCGACGCTGGTGCGCGGTTCGACCTCGTGTTCGTCGATGCCGACAAGGAGGGGTACGTCGACTACTTCACCGCCCTGCTCGACCTCCCCCTGCAGCCACGGGTCCCCCTGCATCAGGGTGTTGTCGACGCAGAGGAG
>JBKJON010000423.1:0-19077 GCA_046595715.1 Marmoricola sp. | reverse complement strand
GTTGACGGTCCAGGCCTGGCGCGCCTGCAGCTCCGAGCGGGTGCGGGCGTCGTCTCGCAGGAAGCCGGACAGGCTGCGCAGGAGCCGACCTAGGTCGCCACCACCGACCTCTCGCGCCACGCGGAGGCTCTCCACGACCCGGTCACCGACGGGGTCGGCGAGCCGTTCCTTGAGCCGGTCGAGCGAGTCGGCGAAGCGACCGCTGACCTGGTAGTCGAGTGCGAACCCCCCGAAGGCCTCGCGCAAGGGCTCCGGACCACGCTCGGACAGGGCACCCAGCGCCTCGGGCAGCGACATTCCTGCACGTACGGCGGAGGCGAGGTTGTCGACGGCCTCTGGCCACACCTCCGCGAACTCCCGCTGGCGACGCTGGGCCCGGCCCTTGACCACGGCCACGGGAAGGTAGCCGCCCATGACCCCGAACACGAGGGCGACGGGCAACGTGCGTGAGGCGACGAGCACGACGGCCGTGGACACGACGGCGCACATCGCGCAGACCACCAGGAAGCCGGTGACGCTCACCTTGCCCAGCCCGGCGCTGCCGAGCAGCGGCCGGATGCGGGACGTGGGAGCAGCTCGCGGCGGTCGCGGCTGCCAGAAGGCCGACCAGACGAGGACCAGCCCGACGCCGAGGAGCAACCCGAGGACGGCGCCCATCAGTCAGCTCCCCGCAGGATTCGGTGGACGTCGACGCCGGCTCGCTCGAAGGTGTCGAGCCGCGTCGGCATCCCGCCGGTGTGCACGAGCTCGCCGCCCTGGCGCACGAAGACCGGCTCGGTCTCGACGACGTCGTTCTCCACGCGCCCGGGGACGGCCACGATCTCGTTCACCCGCCGCCCACCCGCGTGGTCGAGCCCGAGGTGGACCACCAGGTCGACCGAGCTCGCCACGGTGGGTACGACGAACCGGGCCGAGATGTTCTCACCTGCCAGCAGGGGCAGCGTGCACAGCTTCACCAGGGCTTCCCGCGCACTGTTGGCATGGATGGTGGCCATCCCGGGCAGGCCGGCATTCAAGGCCAGCAGCAGGTCGAGGCACTCGGCCGACCTGACCTCGCCGACGATGATGCGGGTCGGCCGCATCCGGAGCATCTCGCGCACGAGGTCGCGCAACGAGACCTCACCCGTGCCTTCGAGACCAGCCTGCCTGGTCTGCATCGGCACCCAGTCGGGGTGGCTGAACCGGAGCTCGAACACCTCTTCCGCGGAGATGATCCGGTCACCGCCGGGGATCGACGCCGCGAGGCAGTTGAGCATCGTCGTCTTCCCGGCCTGCGTCCCACCGGCGACGACGATGTTCTGGCCCGCGAGGACAGCGGCCTCCAGGAACCGGGCCGCAGCAGCTGGCATCGAGCCCAGCCGGACCAGGTCGTTGAGCCTGGCCGCCTTGAGCACGAACTTGCGGATGTTCACCGCCGCGAACTCACGGCTGATCCCCTCGAGCACGACGTGCAGCCGGTGTCCCGCAGGCAGCATCGCGTCCACGAAGGGTTGCGACAGGTCGATGCGGCGGCCACTGGACTTGAGCATGCGCTCGACCAGCTCCTGCACCTCGGCCCGCGAGAGGATGACGTTGGTCAGCTCGTGCCGGCCGTTGCGGGCGACGAACACGCGGCTCGGCTCATTGATCCAGATCTCCTCCACCGTCGGGTCCTCGAGGAGCCGCTGCAGTGGACCGAACCCGGACACCCGGGATACGAGCTCGCCGACCACCCCGACCGGGTCGGGGACAGGAGCGACGACGCCGGTGAGGCTGCGTTCGTCGTGGGCGCGCACGAGGTCCTCGGCCAGCCGGCGCACGCGCACGAGGTCGACCTGCGGGTCGACCCCCTCCCGGCGTACGGCGGCACGCAACAGCTCGTCGAGGTCGCCGACCAGGTCGACCGACGGATTTCCCGAAAGGCCCACGGACATGAGCGCTGTCTACCCGCCCAGCGCAACAACCGAAACCACTGATTTTCCAGACTGTGGACAACGCCGTCACACCCGTCACGGCAGTCGCCTCACGACCCAGTGAAGGCGACTATCAGCTGACGAACGGAATGGTCTGCGGACCCTCCGGCAGCACACACACGCGGGCGCTGGGACCGGCGTCGTGCAGGGCGGCGATCACGGTCCCGGCGATGTCCTCGGTCTGGGTCAGGTGGGCGTCGGCCAGGTCGGCGTCGGAGAGGTACGACGTGTGCATCACCACGTTGGCCTCGGCCTGCACCTTGGCCTGCACCTGGACCTGCCACTGGTCGGGGACCGTGTGCTCGCGAGCGGAGATCATCTCGAGCAGGGCGGTCGGCGAGTCCTGGGAGGCGAGGACCTCGCGGTAGGAGCCGTGGTCCGGGAACCCGTCGCGACACTCGGCCGCGCAGACGATCGTGCCGCCGGGCTTGACCACGGTCGCGCCGGCCGACATCCCCTTCACCGCCTGGTAGAGGTTCTGGTCGAGGGGATAGCCGGCGTTGGTCGTCACGACCACCTCGAACCGACCGGCGACGGGTGACATCGCCAGTCGCTGCGCAGCCTTCCGCGCTGCCTGGTGCATCGGGGTCAACGCACCACCGAAGGCCTCGACGATCCCCTGCTCGCGGTTCATCACCACGTCCAGAGAGAAGGTCACGCCTCCGACAGCGTCGACCACCGCGCGAATGTCGTCGTGCACGGGGTTCCCCTCGCAGATCGCCCAGGTGGCGTTCGGGTGGCCGATGCGCTGGGCGTCGTGAAGGGTCAGCACGGTCTCCAGGCCCGCCAGACCCGGCGAGACCAGCTTGGGTCCGCCGCTGAACCCGGCGAAGAAGTGCGGCTCCACGAAGCCGGTGGTGATCCGCACGTCGGCCTCGACCCAGTGACGGTTGAGGAACACGGGCACCTCGTGGCCGTGCCGACCGAGGTAGACGAGCGAGGAGTCGTCGCGGGCGTCGTGGTTGAGCACCCGCAGCTCGGACGGCACGGAGTCGCCGAGCATCGCGCGGATCTCCTCCTCGCTGTTGCCCCGGTGGGTGCCGGTGGCGACGAGGACCACGACGTCCTCGAGCCTGACGATGCCGTCGAGCTCGGCGAGCACCGCCGGGATCATCAGGTGCCGCGGCTGTGCCCTGGTCCCGTCGCACATCGCGATGGCGACCGTCTGCCCGGCGCTGACCAGCTCACGCAGCGGTGGGCCCTCGACCGGCTGCCGCAACGCCTGCCGCAGGACGGCCCGCTGGTTCGCGGCGGTCGCGGTGTAGGCGGGCTCGACGACCGTCGTACGGTCCCGCGGGAGCTCGACGTCCAGCCCGTCCTCGCCGTAGGCCAACCGCACGGTCACCATGTCCTGCGTCATCGCCGCTCCCTCCGAGGTCCTCCCTCTAGAGGATCACACCGGGGCAAGCACCCGGGGCCGGACGCGACCGCTCAGCGGGAGAGGTTGAGGAGCATGGTGTCGGCCACTTCCTGCATCGCTGCAGCAGGTGGCTCGCCGGTCACCGACAGCGCGTCGACCACGACGGTGTTGTGTCCGGCCTGGACCCGCACATAGGCGTACGACGCGCGCTTCCCACCCGACCTGATCGTCATGGTGATGGCGACGCTGTCCTCCCCCATCTCGGGGAACGACAGCGGTTTCGCGGTGACGTGCATCGTGTCCTGGCCGACCTTGACGGTGAACCTCCGGCAGGACGCGACCCCTTGCTGAGGCGAGTTGAACCCGACGAGGCGCCCCAGCCTCGAGGCGACACCGACACCGAGGTAGGTCTTGTCGGAGTTCACGTAGGTAACGAAGCTCTTGGCCGGCGACGTGTTGTAGTCGGTGTCGAGGTCGTCGAAGACGGGACCGCAGCGCGCCGGCGTGACGACCTCCTGGGGCTGACGCCTCGTGGGCTTGAGCTGGTTCTTGGGCGAGGCGGCGTAGCCGCTGGGAGCGCTGCCCCCCGTGGGCAGCATCGCCTTGGTCTCGGACTGGCTCAGCGCCCGACCGGCGCGGACCAGGTTGACGGTGGGCGTCGCCGGCTCCTCTGCGAACGGGTCGAAGGAGCAGGCGGTCAGCAGGCCACTGGCGACCACCAGCACCGAGGCGCAGACAGCGTGTCGAACAGGCGAGTGCACCCCGGGTCTCATGGGTCGATGATGACCGATCTGCCGGATTCAGGGGGCAGAACGACCGGGATCTCTGAGGCACAGGGCCGCGTCCGGTGGCCCCGGGCGTTCCCTGGGACGGCATGGTCGGCCTAACGTGCGACATGGGCATCTCAACCACCGAGGACTCGAGCGCCTCCACCACCCCTCCCCTCGAGTGCGACCTGGTGATGAAGGGCGGCATCACCAGCGGCGTGGTCTACCCGCTCGCCGTCTGCGAGCTGGCCGAGGTCTACCGGCTGAGGTCCGTGGGAGGGTCCTCGGCCGGAGCCATCGCTGCGGCTGCTGCGGCAGCGGCCGAGCTGGGTCGGACCAGCGGAGGCTTCGAACGACTGGCGATGCTCCCCCACGACCTGACCGAGAAGGTGCAGGGCGAGCAGAGCCGCCTGTTCACGCTCTTCCAGCCTCAGCCCCGGATGCGGCGGCTGTTCAGCCTGGTGACCGCCGGACTCGGCACCGTCGGGATGGCCCGCACACGTGCGATGGCCGGCGCGGCGCTCCGCGCCTTCTCGCCGTACGCCGCGGCCGGGGCCGCCCCGGGCGTGGTCCTCGTGGTCCTCGGCTTCCTTCTCGGCGGCCCCGCGGCGTGGGTCTGCCTGGTGGCCGGTCTCGTGCTGGCCCTGATCGGGATCGTGATCGGGATCGGGCTGGGCGTCTTCCGCGACGTCGGGCTGATCCCCGCCGCGGGGTTCGGACTGTGCTCCGGGTTCACCCCGCCCGAGGCCACCGACCCGGCCCTGACCCCCTGGCTGCACGAGACCTTCCAGACCCTGGCCGGCCGCACGGTCGAGGACCCGCCGCTGACCTTCGGGGACCTCGAGCGCGGCGGGATCAGGCTCCAGCTGATGACCACCAACCTGTCGCGGCGCCAGCCGCTGGCGATGCCCTGGGACACCAGCGGCTACTTCTTCGAACCAGCGCACTTCCGCACGCTCTTCCCCGAGCCGGTGGTCGCCCGGATGGAGACCCCGAGGTCCGCCAGCAGCGAGCCGAGCACCGCGCGCCAGTGGCTGGCCTCCGTGGCCGTCGCCCAGGCACAGCCCCTGCTCCCGTTCCCGAGGACCGAGGACCTGCCGATCGTGGTCGCGGTGCGGATGAGCCTGAGCTTCCCCGGTCTGATCGCGGCGGTCCCCCTGCACGCCGTGGACTTCGCGCTGGCAGTGAACAAGAACGCCGTCGACGCCGCCAGCGCGTGGCGCCGCGACCACCCCCAGGCGACGCCCGAGGAGGGCGCCGCCGTGGTCCCGAGGCTGAGGCTGCAGCGCAACTGGTTCTCCGACGGGGGCATCTGCGCCAACCTCCCGCTGCACTTCTTCGACTCCGCGCTCCCTCGGCGCCCGACGTTCGCCATCGACCTGGCGAGCTTCCCGCGTGACCGGGAGAAGGCCTCCTCCGAGATCGACAACAGCTACCTGCCGGTCGACAACGGGTCGGGGCTCCTGCGCCGGCAGTCGGTCTGGGCGGACGGTGGCGTCGGCGCGCTCAAGCAGTTCTTCGCCTCGATCATCGACACCGCTCGCACGTGGGTCGACGAGGCCCAGCTGTCGATGCCCGGCTACCGCGACCGGATCGTCACGGTGTTCCACGACGACAGCGAGGGCGGGATGAACCTCAACATGGAGGAGGAGATCGTGCTGGCCCTGAGCAAGCGGGGCGCCGGGGCGGCGACCCGGCTCGTGGACCGGTTCGCCGGGGACCAGCCGGGGGTGCTCCCCTCACCCGGCTGGGACAACCACCGCTGGCTGCGCTTCCGGACGGCGACGGCGGCCTTCTCCGAGACCCTGGTGTCGTTCAGGGGTGGTTACGAGGAGGTGCCCCCCGGCACCACGCCGTACTCGACCTGGGTCGGGGTCGGCGCCCAGGGGGTCGAGGCCTCCGCCGAGCTTCCGTCGTACCCGTTGACGGTCGAGCGTCGACATGCCGTCAACCGGCGAACCGAGGGGCTGCTGGAGACGGCCGCCGAGTGGCAGACCGAGCCGGCCGACGCCTTCACCAAGGGGGCGCCGGAACCGCGGCCCACCATGCGACTCGTCCCCTCCGACCGCGCCGGCAACGGTGCACCCTTGACCTAGGCAGGATCGCTGCGACGGCAGCACGGGTCTGGGTGAACCACGACGCTAGCTCGGGATCGTGAACAGGTCTCCCTGGTCCCGGACCCTCTCGAGGACCTCCTCGAACCGCAGGTGCTCCAGCGCGAGCGGGTCGTCGGCGCCCGCCTCGACCTCGTCCCAGGTGCGTGGCGCCGCCACCGTCGGCAGGTCACGGCCGCGCATCGAGTACGGCGAGATCGTGGTCTTCGCCCCGGTGTTCTGCGACCAGTCGAGGAAGACCTTGCCACCGCGGCGCGCCTTGGTCATCTGCGAGACCACCAGCTTGGAGTGGCTCTTCTCCAGCTCCTCGGCGATCTGCTTGGCGTAGTCGCGCACCTCCTCGTGGGTGCGCTTGCCGTCCAGGGCGGCGTACAGGTGCAGGCCCTTGGACCCGCTCGTCACCGGGACGCAGTCGATCCCGTCGACCGCCAGCCGTTCGCGCACGAGCAGCGCCACCTGTGAGCACTCCCCCAGGCCGGCAGGGTCGCCCGGGTCGAGGTCGACCACCAACCGGTTCGGGTTGCGCACCCTGCCGCGCTTCGTGACGGTCCACTGGTGCACGTGCAGCTCGAGGGAGGCGAGGTTCACGAGCCAGGTCAGGGTGGCCAGCGAGTCGATGACGGGAAACCGCAGCTCGCCCTCCTCGCCCGACTTCGTCCGCGACCCGCTGGTCGGGATGGTGGCTGTGCGCACCCAGGACGGCGTGCCACCGGGGACGTTCTTCTCGAAGAACGACGTGCCGCCCGTGCCGTGCGGCCAGCGGATGCGGGTGACGGCGCGGTCGGCGAGGTGCGGGAGCATCACCGGCGCGACCTGCGCGTAGTAGTTGAGCACCTCCGCCTTGGTGGTGCCGGTGCGCGGGTACATCACCTTCTCGAGGTTGACCAGCGTCAGGGTCCGGCCGTCGACCTCCACCGATACCTCGGTGCGCTTGTCCGCCATGTCAGGTGCCTGCCTCGAGATCGGTGGGCGTCAGGTCGGTGCGGACACCCCGGTAGGCCGGCTGGCGCAGTCGCCCGTCCGTGGTGAGCCGGAGGTACTGCACGTCGACGACGAGCACCGGACTGACCCACACGGTGCCCACGCGGTCCAGCCGCGGGAGCACCTCGGTGAACGGTGACTCGTCGACGACCATGGGCGTGAGCAGCTCGGACAGGAGCCGACCGGCCTTCCCGGCGATCCCGCTGCCGACACGGCCCCGGAACTGCAGGCCGGGCGCGGTGGGCTGTCCCACGAGGACCGCCCCCATCCGGTGGGTGCTGTCGGTCTCGAAGCGGAAGCCACCGACGACGTAGGACCCGGTGGGCCGGATCGGGAACTTCAGCCAGTCCTTGCTGCGCAGCCCCGGGCGGTACGACGAGGCGAGCCGTTTGCTGACGATCCCCTCGAGCCCCTGCTGCTCCGCCGCGGCCAGGAGCAGGTGGCCGTCGTCGTAGGTCGGTGGGACCTGCCAGGCACCCATCCGACCCGGCACCGTGTCGAGGCCGAGGCCCTCGAGCCGTGCGCGTCTTTCGGAGAGCGGCAGCATCGTGAGGTCCTCACCGTCGAGGCGCAACAGGTCGAAGACGATCAGGGTGACCGGGTTCCGCTCGGCCAGCCGTCGGGCCTTGGTCGCGTCCTTGACGTGCATCCGGTCGGCGAGCGCCCCGAAGGAGGGCACGCCCTCGCCCAGCGCCACCACCTCGCCGTCGAGCAGGAAGTCCTCGGCGACCCCGACCAGCGCGTGGAGCTCGGGGAAGGAGACGGTGACGTCGTTCTCGTTGCGGGACCACAGACGCAGACCGCGGGCGCCCCGGTCGACCAGCACGCGCATCCCGTCCCACTTCACCTCGTGGGTCCAGCCGGCGCCGGGGACGTGGTCCCCCTTGGTCGCGAGCATCGGCAGCACGGGCACAGTCTGGCAGGCCCGCGCTTCGTGCCGACGTACCTGTTCGGCAAGCCCGCCGACACCCTCAACCAGGGCAGGCCGTTGCCGGCGCGGATCAAGCTGGCCATCGACAGCCGGGTGCTGAGGATGTTCACGGGCGATCCCACCACGTTCGGTCTCCCCACGCCCGACCACAAGATCCACGAGTCGCACCCCATCGTGAACACGCTCGTGCTGCACCACATCGGGCACGGCGACATCGCTGATTGTCCCGTGCGCCCCGACAGGGCATCCTGAACCCATGCGCGCAATCTGGAAGGGTGCCGTCTCCTTCGGCCTGGTCAGCGTCCCGGTGAAGCTCTACTCGGCGACCGAGAGCAAGGACATCTCGTTCCGTCAGGTCCACGCCAAGGACGGTGGGCGGATCAAGTACCAGCGGACCTGCAGCCTCGACGGCGAGGAGGTCGAGTACGCCGACATCGCCAAGGGCTACGAGACCGAGGACGGCGAGATGGTCATCCTCACCGACGAGGACATGGCCGAGCTCCCCGCCAACAGCAGCCGCGAGATCAGCGTCGAGAAGTTCGTGCCGAGCGAGCAGATCGACCCGATGCTGTTCGAGAAGTCCTACTACCTCGAACCGGAGAAGTCGGGGGCCAAGCCCTACGCGCTGCTGCGCGAGGCCCTGGAAGCGGCCGACCGGATGGCGCTGGTGAGCGTCTCCCTGCGCAACCGCGTGTCGCTCGCGGTGCTCCGGGTCCGCGACGACGTGATCGTGATGCAGACGATGATGTGGCCCGACGAGATCAGGAACCCCGACTTCGGCTCGGTCGACACCAGCGAGGCCAAGCCCGCCGAGGTGAAGATGGCCACGATGCTCGTGGAGACCCTGGCCGGCGACTTCGACGCCTCGGAGTTCGAGGACGACTACCGCGGCGCGGTGGAGGCCATGGTGAAGGCCAAGATCGAGGGCGGCGAGGTCAAGCGCACACCCGCTGCGAAGAAGTCCTCCGGCGAGGTCGTCGACCTGCTGGCTGCGCTGCAGCGCAGCGTCGACGCCGCCAAGACCGCGCGCGGCGAGAGCGCCACCGAGGACACCGGCGAGGAGGCCCATCAGGATTCGCGGGCGACGAAGAACGCCGAGAAGGCGCCGGCGAAGAAGACCGCGGCCAAGAAGGCCACCACGAAGAAGACCGCTGCGAAGAAGCAGGCCAAGAAGGCCAGCTGACGGCTCGGCCCGACTCCGCTCGCCGGCCCCGCCGTACGAGCGAGGGGGCGTTCCTTACCAAACGGACAGGTTTGACGGGCTGTCCGTGACGTTGTCGGCCGAAGCCGACCCGCCGCGCAACCCGCGCAACCCGCGTGACGTCGTCGTCTTCGCCAAGCCCCTCGGCGTACGCGAGAAGACCTCCTGACCCGCGCGGGGCTCGCTGCACGTGCGCCCTCGCAGCGCGTGAGTCCGGCATCCGGGCCGCCCTCCGTGCCATGCCCGCAGCCATCAGTCGCGGGGCCAGCAGGTTGAGCACCTCACCGACCCGGTCTGGAGCGGTGGAGATGGTCAGCGGCCGGTCCTCCAGGGCACGTGGGACCAGCAGGGCCGCCTGCTCCGGCGTCTTGGCCGGCGCGTTGCCGTAGGCGCATGCGGTCGTAGGAGAACTCCATCAAGCGTCGGATCGAGCGACCGGCGTTGTTCACCAGCATGTCGACGCCCTCGTGCTCGCGCACCAGCGGACCCGGCAGCGGCGACCCGGCCAGGCGGGCGACCGGAGCGACGACGTGGCGGAGCAGGAACGCCCTGGGGGTGATCAGCAGGTTCACGCAGCGAAGGGTGACCGGGCCCCCCACCCGGACACGCCGGCACTGGTCAGAGCAGAGTGCGGACGACGCGCAGCGCGACCGAGAGCCGGGCCAGGTCGGTGTCGTCGTCGGAGAGGATCTCCTTCAGGGTCCGCACGGCCTGGGCGGCGTCCTTCTCCGACGGCGGGTTTCCGGCGAGCTCTCCCGCGGTGAGCTGCGCATGCACCGCCTGGAGGTCGTCGCGCAGGGCCGCACGCGCCATCGTCTGCCAGCGGTCCTCCCGAGGCAGCGCGAGGATGCGCGAGACGAGCAGCGGGAGACCGAGCCGCTCACCCACCTCGAAGTGGCTCCTGGCGACCTCCATCGGGTCGCGGTCGTCGCGGGCGGCGGTCTCCACCATCCCCAGGATCATGTACGCCGGCGGGCACACCGCCACCTGGACGGCGAGCTCTTCCGGCACACCCTTGGCGGTGAGGGCGTCACGTCGAGCCTCGAAGGCCTCGAGCTCGCTGCCGACCATCAACGAGGGCAGCTCGGCCATCACCTTCTCCACGACGACCTCGAAGGAGTCGACCAACGACTCCGTGTCCTCGGCGCTGCGGCGGCTGTTGAGCAGCCACCGGGAGGCGCGCTCGACCAACGTCCGGCTCTCCAGCCTCATCTGCGTCTGCACCGTGGCGTCGAGCTGGTTGTCGAAGCCAGCGATCTTGCGCTGAAGTCGGCCGGCTCCGAAGATCTCGCGCGCCACGAAGTTGGCGCGGGTCAGCTCGGCCGTGCTGGCCGAGGTCTCCCCCGCCAGGCGGTGGAAGTAGGTGATGCCCGCGTTGTTGACCAGCTGGTTGACGATCTCGGTGACGATGATCTCCCGTCGCAGCTGGTGCTGCTCCATCGGGCCGCGGTAGCCCTGGCGCATCTTGCCCGGGAAGTAGGAGAACAGCTCGGAGCGGAAGAACGGGTCGTCGGGCAGCTCGGTGGTGATGAGGTCCTCGGCCAGGACGATCTTGGTGTAGGACATCAGCACCGCGAGCTCGGGGTTGGTGAGGCCCTCCTTGCGGTCGACCCTGCGAGCGACCTCGCGGCGGGTCGGCAGTGCCTCCAGGTCACGGTTGAGCAGGCCCCCGCGCTCCAGCGTGCGCATCCAGTCCTCGTGCACGTGCAACAGCGCCGGCGCCAGGGCGACCGCGTTGGCCAGGGCGAGGTTCTGGTCGTAGTTGTCGGCGAGCACCAGCTCGGCGACCTCGTCGGTCATCGAGGCGAGGAGCTCGTTGCGCTGTTTGCCGGTCAGGTCACCGGCGGCCACGACCCGGTCGAGCAGGATCTTGATGTTGACCTCGTGGTCGGAGGTGTCCACGCCGGCGGAGTTGTCGATGAAGTCGGTGTTCATCCGACCGCCCGTGGCGGCGTACTCGATGCGGCCGCGCTGGGTCAGGCCCAGGTTGCCGCCCTCGCCGACACACTTGACCCGCAGCTCGCCGCCGTCCACCCGGATCGCGTCATTGGCCTTGTCCCCGGCCTCCGCGTGGGTCTCGGACCGTCCCTTGACGTAGGTGCCGATGCCACCGTTCCAGAGCAGGTCGACCGGGGCCAGCAGGATGGCACGCATCAGCTCGGCCGGGGTCATGCGTCCGGCCTTGAGGTCGGAGGCGTCAATGCCGAGCACCTCACGCATCTGCGCGCTGACCGGGATCGACTTGGCGCTGCGCGGCCAGACCCCACCGCCCTCGGAGACCAGGGACTTCTCGTAGTCCTGCCACGACGACCGGGGCAGGTCGAAGAGTCGCCTGCGCTCGGCGAACGACGTGGCCGGGTCAGGGTGCGGGTCGACGAAGATGTCGCGGTGGTCGAAGGCGGCGACGAGGCGGGTGGTCTCGGAGCACAGCAGCCCGTTGCCGAACACGTCGCCGGACATGTCACCGACGCCGACACAGGTGAACTCCTCGTTCTGGCAGTCCACACCCATCTCGCGGAAGTGGCGGCGGACCGAGACCCAGGCACCACGCGCGGTGATGCCCATCGCCTTGTGGTCATAGCCCACCGAGCCACCGGACGCGAACGCGTCCCCGAGCCAGAATCCGTAGTCCGCGGAGATCTGGTTGGCGAGGTCGCTGAACGTGGCTGTGCCCTTGTCGGCCGCGACCACGAGGTAGGTGTCGTCGGCGTCGTGGCGTACGACGCTGCGCGGGGGCACCACCTCTCGCCCCTCGGGACCGTCGACGATGTTGTCGGTGATGTCGAGCAGGCCGGAGATGAACGTCGTGTAGCAGGCGATCCCCTCGCGCATCCACGCGTCACGGTCGCCCTGACCGGGCAGCTGCTTGCAGAAGAACCCGCCCTTGGCGCCGACGGGCACGATCACCGTGTTCTTGACCATCTGCGCCTTGACCAGCCCCAGCACCTCGGTGCGGAAGTCGTCGCGTCGGTCGGACCAGCGCAGGCCACCACGGGCGACCGTGCCGAAGCGCAGGTGGACGCCCTCGACCCGCGGCGAGTAGACGAAGATCTCGAACTTCGGACGCGGCTCGGGGAGGTCGGGGATCCCCGAGGGGTCCATCTTCAGGGAGAGCCGCTCCAGCGGCCGACCGTCCGGACCGGGCTGGAAGAAGCTGGTGCGCAGCGTCGCCTTGATGTTGGTCAGGTAGGAACGCAGGATCCGGTCCTGGTCGAGGCTCGACACGTCGTCGAGCGCACGCTTGATGCGTTCCTCGAGCTCGGCGCACTTGGCGACCCGGCCCTCGCTGTCGGCTGCGATGTCACCCCCGTCGCGCTCCGGGCGGCCGGGGTCGAACCGCGCCTCGAACAGCTGTACGAGGTAGCGCGTGATGTCCACGTTGTTGCGCAGCGCGTTCTCGATGTAGTCCTGCGCGAAGGGAGTTCCACCCTGGCGCATGTACTTCGCGTAGGCGCGCAGCACGGTCGCCTGGCGCCAGGTGAGTCCGGCCGCGAGGACCAGCGCGTTGAAGCCGTCGCTCTCGTTCTGGCCGTCCCACACCGCGGCCACCGTGTCCTGGAAGGTCTCACGCACGTGGTCGGGCAGGGGGCGGTGGTAGCGCAGGCCGAAGTCGTAGATGTAGGACTCGCGAGCCAGACCCTCCAGCTGGTAGGGCCGTTCGTCGACGACCTCGACCCCGGTGGTGGACAGGATCGGCAGCACCTCCGAGAGCGAGAGCGGCGGACCGATGCGGTAGACCTTGAGCCGCGCCTCGCCGGGGGCAGCCGCGATGTCCTCGTAGAGCGAGAGCGCGAAGCCCTCGTCCCCCTCGATCTGCTCCAGCCGGCCGAGGTCGACCGCCCCGGTCGCCGGTGGGTAGTCCTCCTTGTAGGCCTCGGGGAAGCACCCGGCGTAGGTGCGGACGAACCGGCTGCCCTGCTCCTCCCCGAAGGTCGAGATCACGGCGCTGCTGAAGTCGTCGCGCCACGAGCGCGC
Organism: Marmoricola sp.; assembly: GCA_046595715.1. GTDB lineage: Bacteria > Actinomycetota > Actinomycetes > Propionibacteriales > Nocardioidaceae > Marmoricola. The sequence goes on along the minus strand of JBKJON010000423.1, from coordinate 5,796 downwards.
CGCCTCCGCGCAGCGACGTTCGAGGTCCGGCACGTCCGGCTCACCGATCTGCTCGCCCGCACCGGGGCGTACGACGAAGTGCAGCCTCGCCGCGAAGGACTCCCCCACGTGGGCGGTGTACTCGATGCTCTCCCCGTGAAGCTGCTGCTTGAGGATCGCTGACATGCGCTCACGGACCGTCGTGTTGTAGCGGTCGCGCGGCAGGTAGACCAGGCAGGAGAGGAAGCGGCCGTAGATGTCACGACGCACGAAGAGCTTCAGCTGGCGACGCTCCCGGGTGTACATCACCGCCGACGCGATCGGGACGAGGTCCTCGACCGGGGTCTGGAAGAGCTCGTCGCGGGGGTAGGTCTCGAGCACGTCCATCAGGGCCTTGCCGGCATGGCTCATCGGCTCGAGGCCGACGGTGTCGATGACCTTCTTGGCCTTCTCGCGCAGCACCGGGATCCGGCCGACCGACTCGGTGTAGGCCGCCGAGGAGAACAGTCCGAGGAAGCGTTGCTCACCGACGACCTCGCCGCTCTCGTCGAACTTCTTGACTCCGATGTAGTCGAGGTAGACCGACCGGTGCACCGTCGCCTTGGAGTTGGCCTTCGCGAGCACCAGCAGGTGCTTGTCCCGGGCCCGGGAGGCGACCGCGTCGGGCAGCAGCCGCGGGGCGGACGGGTCGGCCCGCAGGATGCCGAAGCCCGTGCCGGGCACCGCGACGAGCGTCTCCCCGTCGCCGCGGGCCACGAGGGCGTACTCGCGGTAGCCGAGGAAGGTGAAGTGGTTGTCGCCGAGCCAGCCCAGCAGGGCGGCACCCTGCTCGAGCTCCTCGGCGGGTAGCGGCGGCGGGTTCTCCTGGAGGTCGGCGATGATGTGGTCCACCTGGGTGTGCATCCGGGCCCAGTCCTCGACGGCGTCGCGGACGTCGGTGAGCACCTTGTTCAGCTGCTCGGTGATCGCCTCGACCTCCTCCTCGGAGACCCGGTCGATCTCCAGGTGCATCCACGACTCCCGGGCCACGTCGTGCGAGGAGGTCCCGGCGTACTCGTCGAGCATCTCCTGCAGCTGGCCCGCCACGTCTCGTCGTACGACGAACTGGGGGTGGATCACCAGGTGGATGTCGTGCTGGGCCGCGGCCAGGGCCATCGAGACCGAGTCGACCAGGAACGGCATGTCGTCGGTGACCACCTCGACCACGGTGTGACCGCCGGCAGACCAGCCGTTGACCGCGGTGCTGGGTGTGAAGACACGCACGCTGGCGGTGCCCTGGGGCCGTTCGGCAGCGAGCCGCAGCTGGGCCATCACCGCGCCGTAGAGGTCGGGGGCGTCGCGCTCGAGGAGGTCCTCAGGCGCCACGTGCCGGTAGAACGACTTGAGCACCACAGGCAGTTCCACGCCCTCGGGCGCCTTGGCGGATCTTGAGTCGGCGTAGGTGCACAACGTCGCCAGCAGTTCGGACTTGCTCTTCTCCAGGGCCGTCACGATTTTGACGGTATGCCCACGCACCGCCGACGACAACTTCCCGCGTCGGTCAAACGGTCTCGAATCCGAGAACTGGTCCGTATTCAGAGAGCGGAGCGCAGGTCCCAGAGGAGCGGGTAGTACTTCATCTCCAGCCGGCTGCGCAGGTACGTCGAACCCGTCGAGCCACCAGTCCCGGTCCTGGCCCCGATCATCCGCTCCACCATCACGACGTGGCGGGCCCGCCAGGCCGCGGCCAGCTCGTCGTGCAGGATCAACGCCTCGGCCATGGCCCAGAGGTCGCCATAGGTCGCCCGGTCGTGGGCCACCCGCCGCAGGGACGCTGTGGTCGCCCCGTCGGAGGAGGTGTCGAGCCCACGTGAGGTGAGCAGTCCGGTGAAGGCGTCCCACAGCGAGGGCTCCTCCAGGCGTCGGTGCAGGCTCTGTTTCTCGAGGTCCGTGAGGCCCTTGAACCGGTGGACGTAGCCCTCGTCCTTGGCGCCGGAGACGAACTCGAGCTCACGGAACTGCACCGACTGGAACCCGCTCGCGGGGGCCAGCCGCTGACGGAACTCGAGGAAGTCCTGGGGCGTCATCGTCTCCAGGACGTCGATCTGCTGCACGAGGACCCGCTCGATCACGTGCACCCGGTTCATCAGGTGCCGAGCCCACCACAGCCGGTCGCCCGCGCCGGACTGGTCGGGCCGGTCGGACTGGTCGGGCCGGTCGGGCCGGTCGGCCGCGGTCGAGACCAGGGCGTCGCGGACCGCGTCCACCTCGTGCAGGAGCTGCTGGAACCAGAGCTCGTAGACCTGGTGGATGGTGATGAACAGCAGCTCGTCGTGGGCCGGTGGGTCCGACTCGAGGTGCTGGGCGTCGAGCAGCTGCGGCAGCCGGAGGTAGCTGCCGTACGTCAGCAGCGCGCCCTCCTCGCCGAATGACACGAAGTTCTCCTCTTCCATGGGCTCAACCTATGTCCGGTGGGTCCCCGTGCGGCGTCGACGGGCATGGGCCATGATGCAGCCATGTTGCTGCGCCACCAGATCACCTACGACGCGCCCCTGGCCGACGTCTTCGAGATGCTGTCCGACCCCGCCTTCCGCCGGGCCTCGGCCGAGGCGATGGGGGTGCTCTCGGCCGACGTGTCGATCACCCCGACGGGCGCGGGAATCAGCGTCAGGATCGACCAGGTGCAGCCCACCGCCGGGGTTCCCGGCTTCGCGAAGAGGTTCGTCGGCGAGACCACGCGGGCCGTGCAGACCGAGGAGTGGAGCTCCCCGACCGGTGCCACCATCAGCATCGTGACCCCCGGCAAGCCGACGTCGGTCACGGGGACGCTCGCCCTCACGGAGTCGGGTGGCCGCACCACGGAGACCCTCGAGGCCGAGGTGAAGGTCAAGGTCCCCCTCATCGGGGGCAAGCTGGAGTCCCTGATGGGTGACCTCGTCGTCGCGGGCATGAACAAGGAGCAGGGCGCCGGCGAGGCGTGGCTGGGCGACAGGAGGGGCACGCGATGAAGAAGGTGTTCGAGGAGCTCCGCTACGACGGAGCCAGCATCGAGCAGGTGTACGACATGCTCGCCGACCAGGCGTTCCGCGAGAAGGTGTGCGACCACCAGCGCGTGCTGCGCCACAGCGTCACGGTCGACCGGTCCGGCCAGGGCATGGCGGTCGAGATCGACCAGTACCAGGCTGCGCGCGGCATCCCCTCGTTCGCCCTGAAGTTCGTCGGCGAGGAGATCAACATCGTGCAGACCGAGCACTGGACCTCGCCGGAGAAGGGCAACATCGACCTCGTGATCCCGGGCAAGCCCGGCGAGATGAGCGGCACGGCGCTGCTCACCCAGGACCCTGACGGCACGACCGAGACGGTCAACCTGAGCGTGAGGATCAACATCCCGCTGATCGGCGGCAAGATCGAGGGCCTCCTGGCCGATCTGCTGGGCAAGGCGCTACGGGCCGAGCACCAGGTCGGTGTGCGGTGGCTCGCCGGGGAGCGCTGAGGACTACTCCCCCACCGCCCCGTCGACGGCCTCCCGGATCAGGTCCGCGTGGCCGTTGTGCCGGGAGTACTCCTCGATCATGTGCACCACGATCCAGCGCAGGCTGAACTCGTTCTTCGCGAGCCGGCGGTGCTCCAGGCTCGAGGTGCCGTCGAGTCCTTCGGGGGTGGCCAGCGCCTCGGCCAAGATCCTGTCGGAGGCGGCGATCGACGCCTCGAGGAGAGCACGCAGCTCTGCGGGCGAGTCGTCGGGGGCGGAGTGCCACTCCCAGTCGTGATCGGCCTTCCAGTCCACCGACGCCCACGGCTCCGGCTCGGGGTTGCCGGCGAAGACCTGGTTGAACCACCAGTCCTCCACGTAGGCCAGGTGCTTGAGGAGCCCGCCGAGCGTCATGGACGACGGGGCCAGCCGACAGTCGAGCTGAGCGGGCTCCAGGCCGTGGGTCTTGTTCCGCACCGTGTCGCGGTGGTAGTCGAGGAAGGCCACCAGGGTCTCGGCCTCGGTGCCTGCGTGTGGTGGGTCGATGCGCTCGATGAGGCTCATGCCCGGCACCCTAGGGCTCTGCATCTTCCCTGTCGCCGGAGTTTCGGCGTCGGCTGAGCCAGACCGTCAGCCCGAGCAGCACGAGCGGCCCGAACGCCAGCAGGAGGATGAGCAGCTGCTCGGCCGGGTGCACAGGCCCCAGGTGCAGCGGGACCATCAGCCCATGTGGGGGTAGCGGTGGTCCTTCGGCGGTGCGAACGTCTCCTTGATGGACCGGGCCGACGTCCACCGGGTCAGGTTGCCGGGGGCACCCGCCTTGTCGTTGGTGCCCGACGCGCGCGCCCCACCGAACGGCTGCTGGCCCACGACCGCACCGGTCGGCTTGTCGTTGATGTAGAAGTTGCCGGCAGCGAAGCGCAGCCGCTCCATGGTCCACGCCACGGCCTCGCGGTCCTGGGAGATCACGGCACCGGTCAGGGCGTACGGCGCGAACGACTCCATCTGGTCCACCACGGCCTCGTAGCGGTTGTCGTCGTAGACGTGCACGGCCAGGATCGGGCCGAAGTACTCGTCGGCGAAGATCGCGTCGGTCGGGTCGGTCGACTCCACGATCGTGGGCCGCACGAAGTAGCCGATCGAGTCGTCGACCTGACCACCGGCGAGCACCTCGAGCTTCTGCGAGCGCTTCGCGCGAGTGATCGCCTTCTTGTGCTTGGCGAACGCCCGGTCGTCGATGACGGCGCCCATGAAGTTGGACAGGTCGGTGACGTTGCCCATCGTGAGGTTCTCGGTCTCTGCGATGAGCTGGTCCTTGAGCTTCTTCCACACCGAGCGAGGAACATAGGCGCGCGAGGCCGCCGAACACTTCTGTCCCTGGAACTCGAAGGCACCACGCATCATCGCCACCCGCAGCACGTCCACGTCGGCCGAAGGATGGGCCACGATGAAGTCCTTGCCACCGGTCTCTCCCACGATGCGCGGGTAGGAGCGGTACGACGAGATGTTCTCCCCCACAGTGCTCCACAGCTTGTGGAAGGTCGGCGTCGATCCGGTGAAGTGGATTCCGGCCAGGTCCGGGTGGTTCAGCACCACCTCGGAGACCTCGAGGCCGTCACCGGGCAGCATGTTGATCACGCCAGCCGGCATCCCAGCCTCCTCGAGCAGCTCCATGATCACGTGCGCAGCGAGCTGCTGGGTCGGAGACGGCTTCCAGATCACGGTGTTGCCCATCAGGGCAGGCGCGGTCGGCAGGTTCCCGGCGATCGCGGTGAAGTTGAACGGCGTGATGGCGTAGACGAAACCTTCCAGCGGCCGGTGGTCGGTGCGGTTCCAGATGCCGGGGCTGTTCGCGATCGGCTGCTCTGCCAGGATCTGGCGCGCGAAGTGCACGTTGAAGCGCCAGAAGTCGATCAGCTCACAGGCCGAGTCGATCTCCGCCTGCCACACGGTCTTCGACTGGCCGAGCATGGTCGCGGCGTTGAGACGAGCACGCCAAGGGCCGGCGAGCAGTTCGGCTGCCTTGAGGATGATCGCGGCCCGGTGGTCGAAGGACAGTGCCCGCCATCCAGGGGCCGCATCCGTTGCGGCCTGCACGGCCGCCTTCGCGTCGCGCTTCGTGGCGTTCTTGAGGACTCCGAGGACGCTTGCGTGGTCGTGCGGCTGCACCACCTGGATCTCGACGCCTCCCCCGAGCTTCTTCTTCCCGCCGATGGTGGCGGTGAAGTCGATCGGACTGGCAGACAGGTGGGCGAGCTCCGCCTCGATCGCCGCCCGTTCAGAGCTCCCGGGGGCGTAGTTCAGCGTGGGCTCGTTGATCGGGGCAGGGGGGGTGGTGATCGCGTCCATGAGGGCGATGCTCTCAG
>JBKJON010000322.1:0-2644 GCA_046595715.1 Marmoricola sp. | reverse complement strand
CCCTCGAAGAGCCAGGTGTCCTGGAGCACCATGCCGATCTGGTTGCGCAGCGCGTGGCGAGGGATCGAGGCGATGTCCACGTCATCGAGGGTGATCCGGCCGCCGCCGACCTCGTAGAACCGCATCACGAGGTTCACCAGCGTCGTCTTGCCGGCCCCGGTGGGTCCGACGATCGCGACCGTCTGCCCGGGCTCGGCGACGAGCGACAGGTGCTCGATCAGCGGGGTCTCGGGGTCGTAGGAGAACGACACGTCCTCGAAACGGACGCGCCCGTGCCGGGCGTCGAGCGCGGCGGCGGACCCGTCCCGCTCCGGCTCCTCCTCCTCGGCGTCGAGCAGCTCGAAGACCCGCTCCGCCGAAGCGACCCCGGACTGCATCAGGTTAGCCATCGACGCGACCTGGGTCAGCGGCTGGGTGAACTGCCGGGAGTACTGGATGAACGCCTGCACGTCACCCAGCGACATGGCCCCGCTCGCCACCCGGATGCCACCCAGCACGGCGATGACGACGTAGTTGAGGTTCCCGATGAACATCATCACCGGCATGATCAGGCCGCTGACGAACTGCGCCCCGAAGCTGGCGTGGTAGAGCTCGTCGTTCTCGCGGGCGAAGACCTCCTCGACCTCGCGCTGGCGACCGAAGACCTTGACCAGGGCGTGCCCGGAGAAGGTCTCCTCGATGTGCGCGTTGAGCTTGCCCGTACGACGCCACTGGTCGATGAACATCCCCTGGGAGCGCTTCATCACGGTCTTGGTGACGAACATGGAGATCGGGACGGAGAACAGCGCCACGAGCGCGAGCAGCGGCGAGATCCAGAACATGAACCCGAGCACGGCCACCACCGTGAGCAGTGAGGTGAGCAGCTGGCTCATGGTCTGCTGCAGGGTCTGGCTGACGTTGTCGATGTCGTTGGTGACCCGGCTCAGCAGCTCCCCGCGAGGCTGCTTGTCGAAGTAGCCCAGCGGCAGCCTGTTGACCTTGTCCTCGACCTCGGCGCGCATCCGCAGCACGGACCCCTGCACGACGTCGTTGAGCAGGTAGCCCTGCAGCCACGCGAGCAGGGAGGCGGCGACGTACACGCCGAGGACGAGCATCAGCACGTTGCCGACCGCGGTGAAGTCGACGTGCTGGCCCGGGACGACGTCCATCGACGAGACCATGTCCGCGAACCGGTCCTCGCCACGGGCGCGCAGACCGGCGATGGCCTCGGCCTTCGTCAGGCCTGCCGGGAGGTTGCCACCGATCAGGCCTGAGAAGATCAGGTCGGTCGCCCGACCCAGGATCTTGGGACCGACTGCGGTCAGGACCACGCTGAGCACCGCCAGGACGACGACCGCGATGGCGCGGTACCGGTCGGGCGCCAGCCGTGCGACGAGCCGCTTGGCCGAGGGGCCGAAGCTGGAGGCCTTCTGCCCGACCATGCCGCCGCCGAACGGGCCACGACCCGGGCCACCGGGACCGGCCTGGATCCGCTCGGTCTCCTTGAGCTGGGTCATGCCGCCTCCTCCGCGCTCAGCTGGGACTCGACGATCTCCTGGTAGGTCGCACAGCTCACGAGCAGCTCGTCGTGCGTCCCGCGTCCCACCACCTCGCCGTCCTCCACCACGAGGATCAGGTCGGCGTCACGGATGGTGGAGACCCGCTGGGCGACGATCAGCACCGTCGCGTCGCGGGTGACCGGTTTCAGCGCAGCTCGCAGGCGCGCGTCGGTCGTGAGGTCGAGCGCGCTGAAGGAGTCGTCGAACAGGTAGATCTCCGGAGTGCGGATCAGGGCCCGAGCGATGGCGATGCGTTGACGCTGGCCGCCGCTGACGTTGGTGCCGCCCTGCGCGATCGGGGCGTCGAGCTGCTCCGGCATCGCCTCGACGAAGTCACGTCCCTGTGCCACCTCGAGCGCCTGCCACATCTGCTCGTCGGTGGCGTCGGGGCGGCCGTACTGGAGGTTGGAGCGCACGGTTCCCGAGAAGAGCCAGGCCCGCTGCGGCACCAGCCCGATGGTCCCCCAGAGCAGGTCCGGCGCCAGCTGTCGTACGTCGACGCCGTCGACCAGCACCCGCCCACCGGTGGCGTCGAAGAGACGGGGCACCAGGTTGACCATGGTGCTCTTGCCGGCGCCGGTCGAGCCGATGACGGCCACCGTCTGGCCGGGGCGGGCCTCGAAGGACACGCCTCGCACGACGGGGACGTCGGCCCCCGGATAGGTGAACTCGACCCGGTCGAAGACCAGCGTGCCGTGCTCGGAGACCTCGGTCACCGGCACCTTCGGGGGTACGACGGACGAGCGGGTGTCGAGCACCTCGGTGATCCGGTCGGCGCAGACCGCCGAGCGCGGAACCATCATCAGCATGAAGGTCGCCATCATCACCGACATCAGTATTTGCATCAGGTAAGACAGGAACGCAGTCAGCGCACCGATCTGCATCTCCCCGTTGTCAACGCGCTGGCCGCCGAACCAGATGACGCCGACGCTGGAGACATTCACGACCAGCATCACGAGCGGGAACATCGTGGCCATCCAGCGACCGGCGCGCACCGACACATCGGTCAGATCACGGTTGGCGGTAGCGAATCGATCCACCTCGTGTGGCTCGCGGACGAATGCCCGCACCACACGGATTCCGGTGATCTGCTCGCGCAGGACCCG
>JBKJON010000256.1:0-6672 GCA_046595715.1 Marmoricola sp. | reverse complement strand
TGCCCCTTCTCGTCGGGCTTCCTCCCCTCCAGTCGACCGCCCTGTGCCACCAGGATCTGGGCCTTGACCAGGTCGACGTCGGTCGTCATCTCGGTGATCGAGTGCTCGACCTGGAGTCGGGTGTTGACCTCGAGGAACGCGAACGTCTTCTCGCCGGGGTGGTAGAGGAACTCGACGGTCCCCGCTCCTACGTACCCGACGGCGAGGGCGAGCCGCTCCGCGGACTCCTTGACCTCCTGTGCCTGCGTGGCACTGAGCAACGGCGAGGACGACTCCTCGATGACCTTCTGGTTGCGGCGCTGGATGGAGCAGTCACGTACGCCGAGGGCCCAGGCGGTGCCGTGAGAGTCCGCGATGAGCTGCACCTCGACGTGGCGGGCACCGGTGACCAGTCGCTCGAGGAAGAGGGTGCCGTTGCCGAAGGCACGCAGGGCCTCGTCGCTCGTGCGCTGGTAGGCGTCCTCGAGGTCGGCCGGCGAGGCCACCATGCGGATCCCCCGGCCACCGCCACCGGCGGTCGCCTTGAGCATGAGGGGGTAGCCGACGTCGGCGGCGGAGGCCAGCGCCTCCTCGAGGGTGTGGACGGCTCCGCGGCTCCAGGGCGCGACGGGCACCCCGACCTCCTCGGCGATCAGCTTGGAGCCGATCTTGTCCCCGAGCTGGCGCATCGCCTCGGCGCTGGGACCGATGAAGGTGACGCCGAGCTTGTCGCACAGGTCGACGAAGGCCGGGTCCTCGGCGACGAAGCCCCATCCGGGCCACGCGGCGTCGGCGCCGGACTCGCTGAGCGCACGCTCGAGCACGCCGAGGTCGAGGTAGGGCCGGGCCGAGGCGGGTCCCAGGTCGTAGGAGAGGTCGGCCTCACGCACGAACATGGCGTTGGCCTCACCTGTGGTGTGCAGCGCCACGGTCTGGATCGGGCCTTCTCCGGCGGCGTTGATCTCACGGACGGCGTGGATCAGCCGCATGGCGGCTTCACCACGGTTGACGATGGCGATGCGGCTGAACGACATGGGGACCTCCGACTGAAAAGGCGAGGTTACTCTCGCGCTTTGCGCCAACGCTGTCATGCCACCGAGGTTACGGGCTAGTCACATAGCGCGCGACGTGCTCCCGGACCCCGGTGTTCACCCCAGGTTCAGCTCGCCGACCGCCTCACGGGGACTCCGGGGCGGGGTCCCCGTGACGCCGCGCCGCCCGTCGAGTAGACATGTGGTCGTGACCGAAGATCCCTCCGCCGCGGAACCACGCGACGCCTCCGAGGTCGGCTCGACCGTGGCCCGCGCGGCCTGGGCCGAGGCCGCCCGCCCCGTCCTGCTGGAGGCAGCGGGCCGCTACCGCGCCACGGTGACCTACAAACAACTGGCCGAAGCCATCCAGAAGGCCACGGGGATCAGCACGAGCCAGTTGCTGCCCCAGTGGATCGGCGACGTGCTCGGACGAGTCACTGACGAGTGCCAGTCGCGCGGCGAGCCCCTGCTCTCGGCGCTGTGCGTCAGCATCCAGGGCAGCGTGGGCCAGGGGTACGCCGACGCCGTCGAGCACGCCCGCGGGGACCGCCCCACCGATCCCGACGAGCACGCCGCCGAGGAGCGCCTGAGCTGCTACCGGCACTGGCAGGCCATCGGTCTCCCCCGCGACGGCGGTACGGCGCTGCGGACCGCTCACTTCAAGACGGTGCGCAGGGCCTCGGCCCCCAAGCCCCCCGCACCACCCAGGGCTCCTCGTAAGGCGACCGGTCGCCAGACCTCCGCCTCGGCGGCGCCCGCCCCGGAGCCCAAGCCGATCCCGCTCTGCCCCAAGTGCTTCACCCAGGTCCCGGCGTCCGGGATCTGCGACTACTGCGACTGAGGGCACCGCCGGGCGGCACCGTGGTGGGCACGAGCGCTCCTGTACAGGGACCACGCCCTTCCCCTATCGTCGATCTGACTGTCCGATCAGTCAGGCAGATGGGGGGTCGGCGTGCGAGGAGTGCCTGCTCTGATCGCCTCCCTGGCGCTCGGCCTGGGCACCTCCGTGCTGGCGGGCTGCTCGGGTGCAGCCGACCCAGACCCCACGGCCGAGCCCACCCGCGCCACCTCCCCGGCCACCCCCGACACCCCGGTCCGCTCCGCCTCTCGGTCCTGGTCCTCAACGTGGAGTACGGCGGCAGCCGGGCCACCGACGCGGTGATGGCCGATGTCGACGCCGACGTGGTCGGGGTCCTGGAGTCCTACGACCGGCTCCCGAAGATCGCCAAGGCGGCCGGCTACCCGTTCTACGACGTCGGCTTGCAGATCATGTCGAAGTACCCGATCCTCGAGCCGTCCGGCGCAGACGGCCTCTACTCCTTGATCGAGGTCCGCCCGGGCGAGGCCGTCGCGATGATCAACACCCACCTCGACTACGTGCAGGACGGGCCCAACCGCCTCGCGCGCGGGGTGCCGGTCGAGGACGTGCTCGCCACCTAGGACGAGGTGCGGCTCTCCTCGATCAACACCCTGCTCCCCTCGGCCACCCGCCTGCTGGGCGAGGGCTGGCCGGTGCTGCTGACCGGCGACCTCAACCAGCCCTCGCACCTGGACTGGACTGCGGCGACCGCGGACCAGCACGGTGGGCTCGGGCCGGTCGACTGGCCGGTCAGCGAAGCGCTCGTGGAGGCGGGTCTCCGCGACTCCTACCGGGAGGCGCACCCCGACCCGGTCACCCACCCCGGCAACACCTGGGGCGCGGTCGCCGGCAGCTTGGGCAGTCCCCGGCGCATCGACTACGCCTACGTCGGCGGCCCGGCCGTCGTTCTGAGCAGCAAGGTCGTCGGCGAGCGGGGAGGACAGGGCGTCGACCGCGGCTACCCGACGTGGACCTCGGACCACCGAGGGGTCCTCACCCGGCTGAAGGTCACGCCCGCGCCCATCCCCACGACGGTCGCGTTGTCGAGCCGGCTGGTCACCGTCGGCGACGCGGTGACCGTGTCCTACCGGTTGCCGCTCGGTGTCGACGCCGGCAAGGTCACCCTCAGCGGCCCCTCCTCCGCGTCGTACGACCTGACGAGCGCGGCCGGCACGGTCCGTGTGAAGACGGACCGGCTCGCCGCGGGGAGCTACCGGGTCGACCTGATCGACGCGAACGGACGCGTCGCGAAGAACCAGCTCCACATGCGCCCCCGAGCAGCGCAGGTCGACCTGACCACCGACAGCTCGACCTACGGCATGGGCGAGCCGATCACCGTGCGCTGGAGCGACGGCCCGGCGAACCGGTGGGACTGGATCGGCGTCTTCCGGGCCGACGCCGACGACCCGGACAAGGACGACTTCCTCGTCTGGGGCTACACCGGCGGCCACGACGCCGGCGCCCTGCCGCCCAGCACCGAGGGCGAGCTGGTCCTGGGCACCGACCACCAGGGCAGGCCCTGGCCGCTGCCGTCGGGCCGCTACACCGTCCACTACCTGCTCACCGACCAGTACGAGAGCGTGGGGTCGAGCAGCTTCGTCGTGCGCTGAGTCGACCCCACGCCCGATAGTCCGAGACGTTCCCGTCGTCCCAGCGGCACTTCGACGACGGTTGCGTCCCGGACTACCCCACGTCTCCGGCACGAAGGACCCCTCAGAGCAGGCCGAGGGCGGTGGCGTGCCGGCGTACGGCGTCGCTGTCGGCCGCGAGCACGAACGGGAGCTGGGGGTGCAGCTCGAGGATCTCTTGCATCCGGACCGCCTTCTGCTCGCTGCCGGCGGAGGTGCCGAGCAGGTCGCGCAGCAGCACCGGCCCGATCGGAAAGGCACGGTGCCGAAGGAACCCCAGCAGGATGGCGTGCAGGTTCCACGGGCTGGAGGAGACGTAGAAGACCGGGTTCACCGCCGCCGCCAGATCCCCGTGGAACTCGGGTGCGCCCGGGAACGGAGTGCGGGCGAGGGCCGACCCGGTGAAGGTCCGGCGGATCATCCGCCCAACCCGCTGGACCCCGGTCTCCAGGATCGTGTCGTCGATGTCCGAGAGGATCCTGCACCTTGGCGCGCTTCCTCCCCATGCGGTTCGATGACGGGCGGGCCGACGACCAGGTCGGCCGATGACCGGGTCCGACCCCGTCACCGTCCATCAGCCGGACGTCGGCCGGCACGATGTCTCCGAGCCGAAGCCGGATCACGTCCCCGGGCACCAGCTCCCTGGCGGGGGTCACGAGCCACTCACCGCCGCGTCGGACGCGGGCCGAGATGGCGAGGTCTGCCTTCAACGCGTTGATGGCGTTGCCGGCTTGGCGTTTCTCGGTGTACCCGACCAGGGCGTCGGCCAGCAGCAGCACCAGGATGATGAAGAAGTCGGGCCAGTGACCGACCGCCGCGGACAGGAGGACCGCGACTTCGATCATCCACGGGATCGGGCCCCAGAAATAGGACAGGAACTTCAGCAGCGGATTCGTGGTGTGCTCGGTGATCTCGTTCGGCCGTACTGAGCGAGTCGCCGCGTCGCCTTGCCCTGGCTGAGGCCGTCCGGTGAGCTCCCGAGCTGCTCGTGCACGTCGGCCATCGGCAGTGACTTCAGGTCGTGTGCCGGGTCAGGCTTCGTCGTGACCGAGGCACCCCACTGGTCTTGAAGGGGCCGGCGCTCACGCCGCAGCAGCGTGGACGTCCCGGGCCCACGTCCACAGGCCGATTCCCTCGGTGCTGTGCACCAGGACGGTGCAGAGGGCGGACATAGGTAGTGCTCCTGCTGGGTTGTCGGTCGTCCACGCGCGCCACCCGGCGGGCAGGGGCGGCCTCTAGTGGTCGCGAATGGTCTCGCGCGACTGACGGCTCTCCAGGCGCTCGAACTTGCTGGACAACAGCGACACGAGCTTGTCCGTGGCGCCGTTGACCGCCTCGTCGAGGGTGTCGGCGTGATCGGTGACGGTCACCGGATCTCCACCCGCGGCGCGGGCCTCGATCAGGCAACGGACGTCGACCCCGGTCGCGCGGCCGGCGCTCTCGTCGCCGAGGTGGACCTCGATCCGCGTCAGCCGGTCCTCGAACCTGGTCAGCGCGACCTCGAGGTCTGATTGGATCCGTGCGCTGAGGGCCGCGCTGCCCTCGACGTTGTGGTCGGTGTTGAGCAGGATCTTCATGTGATGTCTCCTGACTGGCTCGCTACCGAGCCGTGAATGGGTCAGCACCGGCTGAGCGACGGTCCCTTGCACTGGCGCCGGCTGCGTTGGGCGAGCTCCCCGGTCGTGGTACGCCGGAACCCACCCTGATGCACCTCCATGGAAGTCCTTCACGTGCGAGGGGCGGAAGGGTCGGAAGTCCTCCAGTGCCCACGTCGGTGGGTGCGCCCTTACGTGGAACGGCGTCGCACACGCCCGGCGACCACCGCCACGAGGACGAGCACGGTCCCGGCCAGGAGCCAGCCCACAGGCCCCGGCGCTGCGACCAGCCCGGCCAGGGTCTGCTGCACGCTCGTGGCCTGGTCGATGACCGGATCACTGGCGTCCGCACCGGACAGCACCCGCAGCTCCCACCAGCCGTAGTACCCGACGTAGGCACCCGAGAGAGCCAGCAGAAGGCCCGCTGCCCGGGGGGTCCAGGCGCCCGCGCGGCGCAGGTGGCCCACCAGCGTCCCCGAGGCCAAGGCCGTCGCCACCGCGACGGTGCCGACGACCAGTCCCATCCCGGCCGCGTAGGCGAGGAACAGGGCGATGCCCTCGAGGATGGAGCTGGCCCGGAAACCGCCCACGACCACGGCGAGGAAGGGGGCGATCGTGCAGCTCAGCGAGGCCACGGCATAGCTGGCTCCGAAGCCGGCCATCGACGTGAACGATCTCGTCAACGGCCGCCCGCCCTTGCTCCGGCCCCACCGGGGCAGCGTGATGCTGCGTCCCGCGAGGAGCATGAGACCCAGGACCACCAGCGCGAGCCCCAGCACCACGGTGAACCAGGGCAGGTGCTGCTGCAGACCGGACGCGACGGGGGCGACGGCCAGTCCGAAGAGTGCGAAGACGAGGGCGAACCCCAACGTCATGGATCCCGTCAGCCCCAGCGCGCGCGCCACCGCCCGGGTCCGCGTGGGTGGCTGGTCGCCGGCGATGAGCAGTGACAGGTATGCCGGAAGCAGCGCGAAGCCACAGGGGTTGACCGCCGCCAGCATCCCGGCCCCCAGGGCGACGGCCAGCAGCCCCTGGGACACCTCAGCCGGCCAGCCGGTCGACCATGTCGGCCAGCTCGGCATCGTCGAGACTGCCCTTGGCGACCTGCTTGCCGTTCGCGTCGAGGACCAGGTAGGTGCTCTGGGCGGTGACGCCGAAGTGGCGCCAGACCGCCCCGTCGGGGTCAGCGAGCTGCTCCACCCCTGGGTCCACCTGACCGGCGAAATCGGCAATGGCCTTCGCGTCGTCGAGACTCCCTACGCCGACGACGTTGACCGCGTCACCGTGTTCGCGCGCGAGGTCGCCCACGGCAGGGACCTGCGAGCGGCAGGTCGGGCACCACGGCGCCCAGAACCAGAAGACAGTCGGCTTCCCCGCGAAGGAGGCCCCCGCGACGGTCTGACCTGACACGGTCTTGGCCGTGAAGTCGAGGCTGACAGCGCCGCCCCCGGCGGAGGCGACCTTCTTCCTGACCGCCTGTGGAGCTGCCACCACCGAGTCCACGGGGAAGGTCGCCTCCGCCGGGGGCGGCGCTGTCAGCCTCGACTTCACGGCCAAGACCGTGTCAGGTCAGACCGTCG
>JBKJON010000117.1:0-5475 GCA_046595715.1 Marmoricola sp. | reverse complement strand
GATGGCCTCCGCAGCGCTGGACCTGCTGGAGCTGGAGCCCGGCTCCCGGGTCGGCTGCGTGGTCTCGGGAGGCAACAACGACGTCAGCCGCTATGCCGACGTCATCGAGCGCTCGCTGGTGCACGAGGGCCTGCGCCACTACTTCCTGGTCGGGTTCCCGCAGGAGCCCGGCGCCCTGCGCGGCTTCCTCGACCACGTCCTGGCCGACGGGGAGGACATCGTCGTCTTCGAGTACGTCAAGAAGTCCAACCGCGAGACCGGTCCGGCGCTGATCGGCATCGATCTCGACTCGGCGGCCGGACTGCCCGCCCTGATGGACCGGATGCTCGCCAGCAACTTGACCATCGAGAAGGTGGCCTCAGGCTCGCCGCTCTTCGAGTTCGTCACCTAGGAACACAGTCTCGGGTGACCCGGCCCCGAGAGGCTTGATCACGTTGTTGGAACGTGTGATCAAAACCCGTGTTGATCACACGTTCCAACAACGTGTCGAGGTGCCTCGGAAGGGTGGGCCTGACGCTGGGCGCGGGTCAGACGAACGCGGCCTCACCCGTGATCGCACGGCCGACGATCAGGGTGTTGATCTCGCGGGTGCCCTCGTAGGAGTAGATCGCCTCGGCGTCGGCGACGAACCGGCCGACGTGGTGCTCCAGCAGGATGCCGTTGCCGCCGAGCACCTCGCGGGCCCAGCCGACGGCCTCGCGCATCCGGACGGTCGAGTGCGCCTTGCACAGCGACGCGTGCTCGTCCTTCAGGAGCCCGGCGTCCTGCAGCTGCGAGGCGCGGGCGTTCATCGCGGTCGAGGCGGTCACGTTGCTGAGCATCTTCACGAGCAGGTCCTGCACCATCTGGAAGGACGCGATCGGCCTCCCGAACTGCTCGCGTGCCTTGGTGTAGCGCAGCGCGTGCTCGAAGGCGCCGCGTGCACATCCAGCCGCCTCCCACGCCACGCTCATCCGTGTCACCCGCAGCACGTCGGCGGTGGAGCGGAAGGTCTCGGCCTTCTGGAGGCGGTTGGCCTCGGGGACGCGTACGTCGTGCAGGTGGACCTCGGCGTTCTGTACGACGCGCAGAGCAATCTTGTCCTCCTGCTTGTCGAAGGTCATGCCGTCCGTACCCTTCTCGACGACGAATCCCTTGACCTGCTTGTCGCCCTCGTCGCGTGCCCAGATGATGACGAGGTCGGCGAACGCGGCGTTGCCGATCCATTTCTTCTCGCCGTTGAGGACCCACTCGTCACCGTCACGTCGGGCGCTCGTGGCGAGCCCCTGGGAGATGGCCGACCCGGTGTCGGGCTCCGTCAGGCCGAAGGCGCCGATCAGCTCCATCCGCGCCATCGCCGGGAGCCACCGCTCACGTTGCTCCTCGGAGCCGCAGATGTTGATCGAGCCCATCGCGAGACCGCCGTGCACACCCATGAACGTCGCGATCGAGGGGTCGACCCGGGCCAGCTCCATCGCGACCATGCCGTCGACGAGGGCGCCGCGGTCGGGACAACCCGGGCCGTCGTAGGCGAGGCCGGCGATGCCGAGCGCGGCGATGCCGGGCAGCAGCTCGTGGGGGAACTCCGCCCTCGTCCAGTAGTCGTTGATGACCGGCTCGACCTCACGGGTCATGAACGCCCGCACGCTGCTCAGCAGCTCGCGGTCCTGCTCCTCGAGCAACAGCTCGAAGCCCAAGAAGTCGGAGAAGGGCGAGTCCTCGAGGGCGAGGTCGTCGAGCTCAGTCACGGGTGGTCCCTTCGGGGCTCTTGTCGTTGAGGAACGTGTCGATCAGGGGGGCCAGCTCGTGCGCCTCGGTCAGGATCCCCAGGTGCCCGCCGTGGTAGACGTGCAAGGTGGAGCGAGGGATGAGCTTGGCCTGCATCCGCGGGTTGGCCACCGGGATGATGGGGTCGTCGTCGCCGCCCATCACCAGGGTCGGCTGCCGGATCAGACCCAGGAACGGCAGGCTGCTCCAGCCCACCATCGCGCCCAGCTGGTAGTAGTAGCCGCGCTTGGGCCCGGCGCGGGTCGCCGCGTGCAGCAGGTCTGCGCCGAGGTTCGGCTTCGAACGCATGCTTCCGCCGTAGATCTCGGGGGCGATCGCGGCGGCGTAGAGCGAATCACGGTGGCGCCGCGGCGTCAGCATCTTGCCGAGCACCCGCGGGTGTGCGGGAACCATCAGGCAGCCGGTCCCGGTGGCACAGAGGACGACGCGGCGTACACGTCGGTGGGACTGCACCGCGAGCTGCTGAGCGAGTCCGCCGCCCCAGGACAGGCCGAACACGTCGAACCGCTGGTGTCCCAGCTTGGCCATCAGGGCCGTCACCCACGACGACAGCGCCGCGATCGGGTAGGGAAACGGTGGCAGGGCACTACCGCCGACACCGGGGACGTCGAATCGCACCACGCCCCGGTCGGGGTCGAGCGCGTCGACCAGCGGCTGCAGGGCCTCGAGGCTGACGCCGATCCCGTTGCAGAGCAGCAACGGCGGTTCGTCGACCAACCGACCTCGAGCAGGTCGCACCGAGACCCGCGCCGAGATGCTCCGAACGGTGACGTTGCGCACCCGGTCGCGGTTGGCGCGGGCGCGGCGGTCGGTGGGATCAGCGGTCATGGACATAGGTCCCCGGAGCATCGCAGATGGTCTCGTAGGCGGCCGACCCGAGCTTGCGTGGCTTGTTGCGCTCCGGGCCGCTGCGCTCGGTCAGCCAGTCGACGTAGTCGTCCCACCAGCTGCCCTTGACCTTGCTCGCCGCGGAGAGCCACTCCTGGGCGTCGGCCGGGTTCTGCGTAGCGGTCTGGAAGCTCGCCTTCGGGTTGCCGGGAGGGTTCACCATCGCAGCGATGTGGCCGCTGGTGGACAGCACGAACTTGGAGTCGCCACCGAAAAGCTGGGTGGTCTGGTAGCAGGACTCCCACTTGGACAGGTGGGCGGCGATGCCGGCGACGACGTAGGAGTCGACGTCGACCTGGCCGAGGTCGATGTCCGAGCCCAGCATCTTGGCGGCACCGGGCTTGGTCAGGCTGTTGGTGATGGCGAGCTCCATGAAGTCGCGATGCATCGCCGCGCTCATCCGGACCGGGTCGGCGTTCCAGAACAGGATGTCGAAGGCCTTGGGCGGATAGCCGAGGAGGTAGTTGTTGACCCAGTAGTTCCAGATCAAGTCATTTGGCCGGAGCCAGGCGAAGACCTCCGCGAGGACCCGGCCGTCGAGATAGCCCTTCTCTCGCGACGCCCTCGTCGAGGACGCGGCCGACTCCTCGGACAGGAGCGCGCTGGGCAGCCCGGCCTTGTGCTGGTCCAGCACGGTGACCGCGAGGCTGAACGCCGCCACGCGTCCGAGGTCCCCGGTCGCTGCGAGGTGACCCAGCACCATCGAGGCGAGCATCCCGCCCGAGCAGATGCCGAAGATGGCGACCTGGTCCTGCCGGGAGATCGCCTGGCAGGCGCCCATCGCCTCGATGATCGCCTGGCCGTAGGTGTCCACGCCCCAGTCTGCGTGCCGGGCGTCGGGGTTGCGCCAGGAGATGCAGTAGACCTGCTGACCGCTGGCGACCAGGTGCTCGACCAGGCTGCGATGTTCGGCGAGGTCGATCACGTAGTACTTGTTGATCGTGGGGGGCACGATCAGCAGCGGAACCGATCGGACCTTGGGGGTCTGCGGGGTGTACTGGATCAGCTCGAAGACGTCCGTGCGGAGCACCACCTCGCCCGGGGTGACGGCGAGGTCGACGCCGACCTCGAACGCGTCCGGCTCGACCATCGAGGGGACGCGCGGGGGAGTCGCGAAGTCACGTACCAACCGGCGGCCACCCTGGACGAGGTTGCCTCCGCCGGTGTCGATCACCCGCTTCAGGACCTTGGGGTTGATGAACGGGTTGTTGCTGGGGGCCGAGGCCTCGACGAGGTTGTCGACGATGAAGCCCATCCGCTGGCCGTCACCCCAGTCGAGACCCGCGTCGTCCACCAGTCCGCGCGCGGCAGCACCGAACGCGAGGTAGCTCTGGAGGGTCCGCTTGAGCAGCGGGTTCTTGGCCCAGCCCTCGTCAGTGAAGCGTCGGTCCTTCTCGTGGGCCGCGAGCTCGGAACGACCGAGTCCCACCTTCGCTAGCTCGCCGAGGAGCCCGGCGCCACGTCGTACGACGCGGCCGGGACGGCGCACCAGGTGGGTGGTGAACCGGACCCCGGACATGCCCGGCATGAACCTTCTGAAAGGACTGCGGGCGGCGTCACTGAGCAGCAGGTCGAACGGTGCCGCGGAGCCGCTTCCGTCCCCGTCGGTGTCGGCCTCGTGCATCCGCTTCTCAGCGGCCTCGACCTTGGTGGCGGCGCTCACTTGCTCGTCTCCTCCGGAGTCTGGACCTCGCGGCGCAGGATCTTGCCGGTCGGGCCCTTGGGGAGCTCGTCGACGATCCACACGGCGCGGGGGTACTTGTACGCCGCGAGGCGCTCCTTCGCGAACGCCTGCAGCTCCTCGCCGTCGACGTCGAAGCCGTCCTTGAGCGCGACCGCGGCGCCGACCTCTTCGCCGAGGCTGTCGTCCTTGATCCCGATCACAGCGACCTCAGCGACGTCCTCGTGCTCGTAGAGCGCCTCCTCGACCTCGCGCGGGTAGACGTTGTAGCCGCCGCGGATGATCAGGTCCTTCTTGCGGTCGACGATGAAGAAGTAGCCGTCCTCGTCCACCTTGGCCATGTCGCCGGTGAGGAACCAGCCATCCTCGATGGCCTCGGCGGTGTCCTCGTCGCGGCCCCAGTAGCCCTTCATGATGTTCTCGCCCTTGATGGCGATCTCGCCGATCTCGCCCTGCCCGACGTCTTGGCGCTCGTCGTCGACGACCTTCATCTCGACGCCGCGCACGGGGGTGCCGATGGAGCCCGGCTTGCGCTCCTGGCCGGGCTGGTTGAACGAGGCGACCGGCGAGGTCTCGGAGAGGCCGTAGCCCTCGAGCACGATGCAGTCGAACGCCTTCTCGAAGTTCTTCATCACCTCGACCGGCATCGCGGAGCCGCCGGAGATGCAGGTGCGCAGGCTGGACATGTCGGCCGCGTCGGCGCCCTCGGCGTGAAGCATGCCGGCGTACATCGTCGGCACGCCCTCGAACACGGTGACCTGGTCGCGCGCCACCATGGTCAGTGCCTTGTCGGCGTCGAAGCGCGGCAGCAGGGTCAGACACGATCCCTTGAGGACCGAGGCGTTGAGGCCGCAGGTGAGGCCGAAGACGTGGAAGAGGGGCAGGCACCCCATCACCACGTCCTCCTCGGTCAGCTCGACCAGCGTCTCCGCGCTGGTCGCGGCGTTGGTGCTCATGCCGTGGTGGGTGAGCTCGGCGCCCTTGGGCTGACCGGTGGTGCCGGAGGTGTAGAGCAGCACCACGGTGTCGTCGTCGTCGCGGTCCACGACCTCCTCGTCGGGGTCGTGGGCGCCCAGCACCTCGGCGAAGTCGGGCCCGACCTCCACGCACTCGATGCCGACCTCGGAGGCCCCCTTGCC
>JBKJON010000104.1:0-3100 GCA_046595715.1 Marmoricola sp. | reverse complement strand
GGGTACTCGACGCCGCGCTGCTCGAAGACGGTCGCACCGGTCTTCCAGTTGGTCTGGACGACGTCACGGCGCTCCCAGTTGAGCTCGTCGTAGGGGTGCACGCCCTCGGTGGAGAAGATCCGCTCGATCTTCAGGCCCTTCTTGCGGGCACCTCGGCCCGCTGCCTGTGCTGCCCCGCTCACCGTCTCGGTCATCTGTTTCCTCATCCCCTGCTCTGGTTGCTTCACCTGCGTGAACTGGTCTGGTGCTCTTCTTCTGCTGCTGGTTGCCCGGCGCGGCCGCTTCCCCACGACCACGCCGGGCGGTCTGTGGGTCAGCCCGTGGGCTGCGGTTGTGGCTGCGTTTGTGGCTGCGTCTGTGGCTGCCCGGTGGGCGCCTGGAGTGAGGGCCGCTCGGCGCGCAGCATCGCGATCTCGGTCTCGAAGTCGTCGGCCGACTCGAAGGCGCGGTAGACGCTGGCGAAGCGGAGGTAGGCGACCTCGTCGAGCTCGCGGAGCGGACCGAGGATGGCCAGGCCGATCTCGTTGGCCGGCACCTCGGCGAAGCCGACGCCGCGCAGGTGGTCCTCGACCGTCTGGCCCAGGCGGGCGAGGTCGTCCTCGGAGACGGGCCGGCCCTTGCACGCCTTGCGGACGCCGGCGACGGCCTTCTCACGGGTGAACGGCTCGGAGGTGCCACTGCGCTTGATCACGCTCAGCTGCATCTGCTCCACCGTCGTGAACCGCTTCTCGCAGGTGGGGCACGAGCGCCGACGACGGATGGAGGAGCCGTCGTCGGCAACCCTCGAGTCGAGCACCCGGGTGTCTGCGTTGCGGCAGAAGGGACAGTGCATCTCCGGGGGCTCCTCTCAGGGGTCTTCTCGTGCCTTGTCACAGACGTACTAGGTTCAACCTGTGTGTTCACCTGTGGATTCCGCGGTGGATAACCCGGGTTCCTGTGGGAAACCCCACCAGCCCTGTGGGACTAGATGTGGATAACTACAACGGTGTAACTACTAGATGTAGTGGTAACCGTACGCCTGCACCACCGGGCGTGCAACAGCTCCGGCGAAGCAGATCCGGCATACCCCGGGTATGGCTGCATCTGTGCAGGTCAGGGCGCGACAGGGCTCCGAAAATAGTCATATCGGGTGGTGTGTCCCCACCCCCCGCAGGGGCGTTGCGGAGACCCTGCCGGGCATCACGGCCTGTGGATCAGGAGATCTTGGCGTCCGGGGCGGCCTTGACCGCGTCGTGCAGCAGGTCCTCCGGCGTCACGGTGAAGTGGTCGCTGCCCCTCGAGGGACCCGATGTCGATGCTGACGCTGCTGGACATGTCCGCTTCCTACCTACTCGTGCCGTGGCCCAAGCCGTCACCCGCACTAGATCTGTCGTGGTCCACAATGAGGGCCGTGGGCAGGCATGCAGGGGGACGCGCGGAAGCGGCGGCCACTCCGATCTCGCCGGCTACGTCGTACGCCGCTTCCCGGCCGCCTCGCAGGACCATCCTGCTGCTCGCCCTGAGCCTCACCGTGACGCTCGTCGCCTGGGGCGTGCTGGTTGTCTCCGCCATCGACTTCGGGGGCGAGGCGCGCTCCGGCGGCGAGAGCTCCGCGTGGCTGTTCCTGGCCCTCGCGACCGCCGGCGCCGCGGCCTGCCTGTTCGTGACGCTGCTTCTCGGCGCCCGGCTCCTGACGCTGCTCCAGGGCCGGGAGCAGCCTCCGCCGCGGCCCGTGGGTGGAAGACGAGCCGCGCGCTAGGACCTCCCGCGCCCGTCCCGGCAGGCCATCGCGGGAGTGTCAACCGAAGGACGGTCGGTGGGGCGTCGTAGGCTCCCTGACGTGAGTCGACGATGAGCAAGCTCGATGCCCAGAGGGCGATGCGTGAAGCGAAGTACGCCCGTGACAGTGCCAGCGGCCCCACCCGCCGCGAGGCGGCGGCTGCAGCGGCCGGCGGAGCGCCGGTGGCCCCGGCCGCCCGCCCCACGAGCAGCAAGCCCGCTCGTTCGGCCAAGGCCGCCCCGGCCGCCGTCCCTGAGGGGGAGCGCTGCGGACACAAGTCCATGAACGGCCGCGCCTGCACCCGCGAGGCGGGCCACTCCGAGAAGAGCCACCGCTACACCTGAGTCGGCCTCAGCCACGGTCCGCCACTCGGCGGACGAATTTCAGGCCGGACCACATGTCGTCGACCGCGCACACCTTGACGTCGACGAAACCCGCTGCCAGGCCGATCTCGCGTACGACGTTCCCGTCGAGGTCCGTCGGTACGCCGGCCGACTTCTTGGGCCAGCACACCCAGATCATCCCGGCGGTCGTCGTCCGCTCGATCAGCTGCGGCATCCGTCTGGTCAGCGTGCTCGAGGCCGTGTGGAAGGTGAGGCTCAGGTGGAGCTCTCTGGACAGCCTCCGCGTCGTCGGCGCGTCGAGGTCGAACTCCCTCGGGGCGCCGTCGAGGAACACCACCTGCCCCGGCTTGACGCCGAGCTTGCGCTCCAGCGGAGTGCCTGAGTAGCCAGCCATGACAGGGCCTCCAGTACGTCGGTTCCTCGGTCCTCGTCGTCCACAGGGCCGGAAGTGGGTGTAGCCACCACGCCTGCTGGGTAGTTAACTCCCCATCTCGGAGTCTTCCGGAGCTCCGAGTCGGACGACAAGGGGTGTCGGATGCGCAGGGTTGACTCCTGGTTCGCGGCCGGGTCGCTCACCGTTGCTGCCCTGCTCGCAGGTTGTGGCGGCGCGCCGCAGCCCCAGCCTCTCCCGAGACCGACCGCGAGTACGTCGCCCTCTGTCTCTCCCTCGGCATCGGCTACCCCGGCGCCGCCGGTGATGCCTGAGGCTGCGGGGGCCAAGACGAAGTCTGGGGCGGAGGCGTTCGTTCGTCACTACGTCGATGTTCTCAACTACGCAACCTTTACCGGAGATACCGCGGCGGCCCATGCCCTCGATGGAGGAAAGTGCAGATCGTGCGATCGCATGCTCAAGTCCATTGAAGACATCTATGCAGGGCAAGGCCACGTTGAAGGTGGCGCGTGGACACCAACGCCGGTCAGCCAGGTGCCCTTTCCAGATGGCACAGGCCGGACAGTCGACGTCAAGATCACGTACGGGTCGCAAAAAGTGTTCTCT
>JBKJON010000087.1:0-3032 GCA_046595715.1 Marmoricola sp. | reverse complement strand
GATCTCGGCGAGCGGACCGAACGCAGCGACGCCGGCCGCGATGACGACCCCGTCGATGTGGCCGTGCTGGGCCATCGCGGCGTCGATGACGCGCTGTGCGGCGTCCGGTTCGCGCAGGTCGGCTGAGACCGTGTGTGCACCGTCGATCGGCGAGTCCGCGGAGCGAACGGCGAGGGTGAGCGAGGCCCCGGCCTCGGAGAGTCGCTGGGCGATGCGGGAGCCGAGGGCTCCGGAGGCACCGACGACGACGAAGACCTTGCCGGCGAGATCAGGCATGCAGACATTGTGCCGGGTTCTCCAACCGCCACCACTCGAGGGGCCTCCGTTGGAATGCGGTAGGTCCGCCCTCCCCAGTCCGGGCCGGTGGTGTCGACCACCTCAACGCGCCGGTGGTCAGCCCGCCTTACGAGGCGGACGATGAAGGGACTGTCTCGGGGAGAGGTCATGTGGCACGCACTTCTTCATTCGCTACGGGCGTGGTCATCATCGAGTAAGAGGGTCGATTGTGATGGACAAGAACGAGAACCGAATCGCCGAGTTCCGCCGACTGCACGCCACTGGGTGCTTTGTCATGCCGAACCCGTGGGACGCGGGGAGCGCGCGGGCGCTGGAACAGCTGGGATTCAAGGCTTTGGCCACGACGAGTGCCGGACTGGCCTGGACTCTGGGTCGCGCGGACACGCAGGTCGCCCGCGATGAGGTGCTCGACCATCTACGTCTCATCGTGGGCGCTGTGACCGTGCCGGTCAACGCTGACTTCGAGGGCGGCTACGCCGTGGACCCTGCTGACGTCGCGGCGAACGTGGCGATGGCCGCGGACACGGGGATCGCGGGGCTCTCGATCGAAGACGCTTCGGGAGACGAGGAGAATCCGTTGTTCGAGTTCGACCTGGCCGTGCAACGTGTCGGCGCCGCACGACGAGCGATCGACGCGAGCGGCACGGGCCTCCTGCTCACCGGCCGCTCTGAAGGCTTCGTGTGCGGGCGCCCCGACATCGATGAGACCGTTCGTCGGCTCCGGGCCTACGCCGAAGCCGGCGCTGATTGCCTCTACGCTCCTCGGATCGACAAGCTCGAACACATCTCGGCCATTGTGGCCGCGGTGTCACCCAAACCGGTGAACCTGCTGATCAACGCACCGTTCACCACCGTCGCCGAGGCGGCGCGGCTCGGCGTACGACGGATCAGCGTGGGCGGCACACTCGCACGGACCGCTTGGGGTGGATTCCTCGAGGCCGCGAAGGAGATCGCGGATACAGGGACGTTCTCGCGGTTCGACCAGCTACCCAACGTCGACGCGCTGCTCGGCGACTGAGGGCCCGCGAGGCGCTCACACGAACCACACGTGACGCTGCAGTCGCCGCTTTCGCGGAAGAACGACGCTTTCGGAGCCGCAGATCTCAGGGGATCACTGGCAGTCCAGCTAGCCACCATCAGCTGGTCGTCTCGGGTGAGGATCACGCACGACCTAGTAGGTCCCCTTGATCACAAAGAAGGAGCCGCGGATCGTGCCGGCGAGCTTCGACTTCTGCCGAGCGAACTTGAAGCGCGTCGCGAGCTCCTCGGGCACGTCCATCCCGTCGGAGAGCTTGAATCCGACGGCGCGCTTGCCGCCGTCGGCGATGGTGTACATCACGTTGACCGACAAGCCCGACTCGTAGAACACGTAAGCCATCCTGGTCCCGTCGACCTCGAAGTCGGTCGCCTCGAGTGGCCTGGACTCGATCGTGAGGTCGCGATCCACCTTGAGGATGTGATGCACCCAGTCGACAACCTCCGCGGACTCTGCAGCCGGTTGAACGGTGAAGACGTGGGAGTACTTGTTCATGAAGTATCTGGCCTCGTTGGCGCGAAGACCGGCCAGAGCCAGAGCGACGGGGGACGATTCCAGCCCGGTCGTCGAGACGTCTTGGAAGTCGACGGTGTACGACATGAGTGCTCCTGAGGGTGGTCGCGTACTCATGGTGGTTCATGAGTGGGCGCGTCGCTACGCGCCGTTGTCGAACTGACGATGCCAGTCGCAGAAATGTGACACCCATCGTTTCTCGAGGCTCCCGACGTCCCGCCTCTCATCTTGCACGATCGCTAGGGCTGCCGAGCGGTGGGATCCAGTCCGCATAGGCTGCTGACCTGACTCTCATCCTTCATGGATTGAGAGCCTCCACCAGACCCGGGGCGATTCACTCCCGACCTGTCTCGGGCCGCTGGTCGTCCCCATGGGCCGCGGAACCGGGCCTCGGACCGGGCCTCGGACTGGGCCGCCCACTCGGCGGCTGGTCGGCCTTTCAGTGCCCGGAAATGACCGGTTTGCCGTAATCTCGCAGGGCGTCGGCTTTCGACGCGGTCGCCGACGGATCGGCGACGCGATGCCATGGAGGCACAGCATGAGCAGTCGGTCGCACACACCTCGGCACCCGGGTGCCACCACCGCCGCACGTGGGGCGCTCGCCCTGGCGGCCGCGATCGCCGTGTCCCTGCCCGTGCTCGCGGGCGTGACCGGTCACCTCGACCCCAGCCCGGCCTGCGGGCCCGGTGGCGTCGTGATGACCGGGATGCCCGGGCCCCTGATGTGCGCCCACTCCGACGAGGCGCCGCCCGGTGTGGATGTGACCGAGCCGGTCAGCACCGCCGAGCTGAAGGACCGTGACGGCGCGGGTCTGCAGGCCTACCAGGCGGCCCAGGAGCTCGGCGCGCCGATGGCCGCGGAGACCAACGCCACCACCCCGGCCGTGGCCTGCGACGGTGACGGCGCCAGCGGGTACCGCACCCAGGCGATGTACGTCGTGGAGGCCGGCCAGGCCAACCGGTTCAGCTCCTTGCTGCCGAACTTCAAGCTCTGGGCCGCCGGCACCGACGACGTGGTGAACCGCTCGGCCGCGCTGACCGGGGGAGTGCGCAACCTGCGCTACGTCACCGAGTCCGGGAGCGGCGGCACCTGCGAGGCGAAGATCCTCAACGTCACCGTCCCGGCCGGGGCACTGGCCAGCTTCGGTTCCTCGATCAGCGCGCTGCAGGCGCTGGGCTTCAACGCC
>JBKJON010000006.1:0-26277 GCA_046595715.1 Marmoricola sp. | reverse complement strand
TGGCACTGCTCGTGCGGCCGGTCTACATCGCGACCGAGTTCGTCGTCGCGGCGGGGACGACCGGCGGCTACAGCTTCCTTGCCGACTCGGTCAGCCGGCTCGGTGAGGTCAGTTGCTCGGGAACCTACTGCTCGCCGCGGCATGAGCTGATGAACGGCTCATTCATGGCCTTCGGAGTGTTGCTGGCCGGCGGTGCGGTGCTGCTCGCACGACCTCTGGGGCCGTGGGCCACGGGGCTGCTGGTGGTCTCCGGGCTGAGCTCGGTCGCGACTGGCCTCGCGCCGCTCGACCAGGATGCGACCCTGCATGCGATGGCCGCGGGACCGTTGTTCGTCGCGCAGCCGATCGCGCTGATCGTTCTGGGCGCACGGTTGCGCAATGAGCGGCCGCGTCTCGCCTGGGCGCTGCTGACGACGGGAGCCGTCACCGGCGTATCTGCTCTGTCGTTCGTGCTCTCCGGGGAGGGCGCCGTGTCGGGTGGTCTCGAACGCCTGGCCCTCTGGCCGGTGCTGGTGGGCCTGGCCGGGTTCGCGTGGACGCGGTTGCCTGATCGCGCTCGATCAGCTCGGTGATCGAGTGCCCCACCCCGGCCTGCACACCGAACCGAGCCTGACCGGGAGCACACGCTGCTCGCGTGTGCTCCCGGCCGTGCAGACGAGCTGCAGCTCAGCTGCTGGGCAGGCGGAGCACCCGGTTGATGCCGTGCGCGATCTGCTTGTTGCCCTTGTTGATGTTCGGCCGGACCACCCGGGCGTTGCGTGCCTTGCTGTCACCGTCGACGAGGGTGACGTACTTCCACCAGCGGTAGCGCTTGACGTCCACCGTCAGCGCGGGGCCGGCCGCGGTCGTCAGCTTCGCCCCGTCGGAGCGCAACGCGGTGCGGTAGTCCACGGTGGCCCCGGGGACCACGTGGTAGAGCAGCACCTTCTCGATCGCGGGCACGCCGAGAGCGCCTGCGAGGTCGTTCAGGATCTTGGACTCCGAGCGGTGCTTCCTGCCGAGGGCCTCGTTGGCGAGGTGCCGGAAGGCGCGGTCGTTGGGGAGGAACGCGGTGAGCGGCTGCTTGCCGTCGAGCAGCACCTTCACCGGGCTGTTCGCGTCGGCGCCGAGCACGGCCAGCACCGCTCCGGTCAGGATGTCGTAGTCCCGCCCGTTGCGATCGAACCCCTTCTTGTCGCGGAGCAGCACCGTGGCCAGGCTGCGCTCGCCGAGCGCGTGATGCTTGTGCCTGTGCTTGTTTCCGTGAGCCTGTGCGGGGGACGCGAGCGCCACCGTGCCGAGCACCAGGAAGGTGGCTGAGAGCGTGCCGACGAGGCGCCGGCTCCATCTGCTGCGGAACATGAGTTCTCCCTCTCCTCGGGTCGGTGCGGGGGACCGGCCTCATGTCCCCTTTCGGATGGGCGAGAGATTCGGTTGCCGATCAGCGGCCATTTCACCGGACCGGTCTGGACCGCTCCCCGTCGACTCGGCGCGACGGTCAACGACCTCGGCGGGGGCACGGCGGGTAGAGCCAGTGCGTGGGGGTCGCCGCGTTCGTCGCGCCGTTCGGATCGGTGAACCGGCACCCGAAGGTCGGGGAGGCCACCGCCGAGCGGTTCAGCACCCGGGCACCCTTGGGGCGCCGGACGTGGTGGTGGCCACGCCGTGAGGTGGACGACCTCACCCAGGTGGTCAGGTCAATCCACGCTTCGCGGACCTCGCTGGGGGTGTACTCGCAGTGCGCCACCTCGCGGACCGCACGCTGGACCAGGAACCGGGACTGGTGGTTGCGGCGTACGTCGCGGGCGTAGATCTGCTCCATCGAGAACGGCACGAAGTAGTCGTCCAGGCCGTGCAAGGTGAGAACCGGTACGCCGGGACGTCCCAAGGAGTGCCGCACCGACAAAGCGACGAGATGGCATCAAGGAACCTCCGAGGCAGGACTACCGCACGACCGTGTGACGACCGCCACACTCGCCCCCCGGCCCTGCCGGTCAAGACCAGCAGCGGAAGCGTGCTCAGGACGCGGGTCGGGTGACTTCCTCGAGGAGCTCGAGCAGGTGTCGGTAGCTCCGGCCGGTCGCGCGCGACATCCCGAGCTCACAGGTCCGGTTGCAGGAGGCATGGGCGCTGGCGTCCTGGGCGCGGACCTCGGCCGCCTCGGCTGCTGTCGCGGAGGCGGTCAGCTCGGGGTGGAGCATCCCTCGGTCGCCGGCGAAGCCGCAGCAGCCCCAGTCCACCGGCACGTGCACCTGGTGGGCCACGGCTGCGCCGATCTTCGTCAACGCCTCGTTCGCACCCAGCTGCGTCGAGGAGCAGGTGGGGTGCAGGGACAGGCTCTCCAGGCGCTGGCCCTCCGGCAGCAGCGGCAGCACTCGGTCGGCCACGAACTGCACGGCGTCGGTCACGGTCACCTCCAGCCCGCTGTCCCGCAGGATCGTGAGGTAGCCCTCGGTGCAGCTGGAGGCATCGCTGATCACGTCCACGTGGCCGCCGCCGACCACCGCGCCCACGGATCTGGTGACGAGCTCCTTCATCGCCTGCTCACCGGCGGGTAGGCCCTTGGAGGACCACGGCACGCCACAGCACAGCGAGTCGATGTCCGCGGGCACCCGCAGACGTAGCCCTGCCCGGGCGCAGAGCTCCTGCAGGCTCCACTGCACGCCCGGTCCGTCGCCGCCCGGCTCGTCGCCGCCTGGCCCGAACATCGCGTTCACGCACGACGGGAGGTAGAGCGCGTCGAACGACTCCCCGCTCGGCCGGGCCGGTGCGCCGTGGCTGCGGCGTCGGCCGCCGCTGGGGAGATCCGGGGTCCAGGAGGGCACGTGGTCGGAGCCGGCGATGGTGCGGGCGATCGTCGTTGCCCTCCCCGGCACCTGCGGCGGCAGGGCCGAGGCCGTGCTCAGCGCCTTGGACCCACCTCGGGTCATCGTCGACCAGTGCCGTGAGGCCGAGCGCCAGGCCGCGTTCACCACCGGGCCGTTGTCGGCGCGTCGCAGCCGCTTGACCAGGTCGCCGGTGTTGATCAGCACCGGGCAGGCGGTCTGGCACATGCCGTCCACGGCGCAGGTCTGCACACCCTCGTAGTCGAAGTCGTCCTCGAGCTCCCGGGCGAGGGCGTCGTCACCGTGGTGGTTCGCCGAGGTGATGGCCCGGCGTACGACGATCCGCTGCCGCGGGGTCAGCGTCAGGTTGCGGCTCGGGCATACCGGTTCGCAGTACCCGCAAGAGACGCAGCGGTCGACCTCCGGCTCGACCTTCGGCTGCAGCTTGATGTGTCGGAGGTGAGCCTCGGGGTCGTCGTCCAGGATGACCCCGGGGTTCAGCATGCCGGTGGGGTCGACCAGCGCCTTCAGGCTGCGCATCACGGCGTAGAGCTCATCGCCGAACTGGCGGCGTACGTAGGGCGCCATCACCCGACCGGTGCCGTGCTCGGCCTTGAGCGACCCGCCCTGACCCAGCACGAGGTCGACCATCGACTCGGTGAAGCCGGTGTAGCGCCCCAGAGCCTCCTGCGACTCGAACCGGTCGGTGAGCATGAAGTGGATGTTGCCGTCCTTGGCGTGCCCGAAGATCACGCTGTCGCGGTAGTGGTAGCGCTCGAAGAGCACGCCGAGCTCCAGGCAGGTGTCGGCGAGCCGCTCCACCGGCACCACGACGTCCTCGAGCAGAGCGGTCGTGCCGGAGGGGCGGGCGCCCGCGACGGAGGTGTAGAGGCCCTTGCGCAGCTTCCAGAGGCGGTTGCGCCCGGGCGCGTCGGTGCTCAGCGCAGCGGAGGCGACCAGCGGCAACGAGGCCAGGAGGTCATCACCGCGGGTCGCGAGGTCGTGCAGCTCGGCCGAGGACGTCGCCTGGTACTCCACCAGCAGGGCGGCCTGCTGGTCGACCTCGAGGCCGCGGATCTGCTCGGGCGCGTCCGCGAACGACTGCCCCACCCGCAGCGAGGTCGCATCCATCAGCTCGAGCGTCGCGGCACCGGTGGCCACCAGCCCGGGGAGCGCCTGGTTGGCGTCCTGGAGCGAACCGAAGACGGCGAGTGCGGAGGCGATCGCGGTCTTGACCGGGACGGTTCGAAACGTCGCCTCGGCGACGAAGCCGAGCGTGCCCTCGCTGCCCACCAGCAGGTGGGCGAGGATCTCGCTCGCGGTGTCGTGGTCCAGGAAGGCGTTGACGCCGTACCCCATGGTGTTCTTCATGGCGTACTGGCGACGGATCAGCTCGACCGAGGCGGCGTTCTCCCGGACGCGGTCACGCAACCGGAGCAGCCCGGCGTACAGCTCGGGCTCGGT
Organism: Marmoricola sp.; assembly: GCA_046595715.1. Lineage (GTDB taxonomy): Bacteria > Actinomycetota > Actinomycetes > Propionibacteriales > Nocardioidaceae > Marmoricola. The sequence continues at coordinate 22,009 of JBKJON010000006.1, read as the reverse complement.
CAGGCGCAGCCGCTCGTCGGCGTCGGGTGCCCCGGTGTCGACCACGGTTCCGGAAGGCAGCACCACCACCAGTGACTCCAGGGTCTCGTAGCTGTTCTCCACGATCCCGCAGGCCATCCCGCTGGAGTTGTTGGCGATCACACCGCCGACCGTGCACGCGGCCTCGCTCGCGGGGTCGGGCCCCAGTCGTCGGCCGTGCGGCGCGAGCCTGGCGTTGACCTGGCGGACGGTGAGTCCGGGCTGGACCCTGATCCTCGCGCCGTCGTCGAGCACCTCGAGGTCGCGGAACCGGGCGCGGACATCGACCAGGATCCCGTTGGTGACACCCTGCCCGGACAAGCTGGTCCCACCCGAACGCAGGGTGAGCGGCACCCCGAGACGTGCACTGGTCCCCAGCAGCCGGCCGACGTCCGCGCCGTCGTTGGCCACGACGACCGCGCGAGGGGTCAGCAGGAAGTGGGAGGCGTCGCTGGCCATCGCGTGCCGGTCGATCGCGCGCACCCGGACGTCGTCAGGGTCGGCGACCGCGTCGCGCAGTGCCTTCTCGAGCTGGTCGGGGCCGATGTGGTGGCTCAAGGAACCATCGAACCACGGACGGTCGTCGACTGCACGGTGACCGGATTCCGCGTCCCGGCGAGGGGCTGGGTCACAGCGGTGGGCCGGCGTCCGGCACTGCGGCAGTGGGGACGACCAGCGCGTCCAGCGCCAGGCAGCCCTGCTCGTCCACCGCCAAGGGGTTGATGTCGAGCTCGGAGATGAGGTCCCCGACGTCGACCACGAGGTCGGAGAGCGCGACCAGCGCTGCGATCACGGACGCCTTGTCCACCGGGGGCCGACCGCGTACCCCTGCGAGGATCGGCGCCACCGCCAGCTTGTCGAGCATCCGCCCAGCGATGCGGGCGTCGATCGGCGCGAGACCGAGCTGGCGGTCGCCGAGCACCTCGATGAACACCCCGCCGGCCGCGATCAGCACCATGGCCCCGAACTGGGGGTCCCGGACCACGCCCAGCGCCAGCTCGATACCGCGGGGGGCCATCGGGGCCACGAGGACCTCCTGCCCCAGACGCGCGGTGAGACCGGCGTGGGCGTGCCTCAGCTCGTCCTCGTCGGTCAGGTTGAGCAGTACGCCGTCGACCTCCGACTTGTGCAGGATGCCCGGCGCCGCTGTCTTGAGCACCACTGGATAACCGACGTCACGGGCGAAGTCGGTCGCGGAGTCGATGTCGGTGACCACGACGTGCGGGATCGTGGGCACGCCGTAGTCACCGAGCAGCTCCAGGCCCTCGCTCTCGGTGAGGATCTCCGGGCGAGAGAGCCGGGCCCGCCACTTCGCGGTGATGGGCGCGGCCGGCCGCGTCGGCGGGGCGATCCGCGGGCTCCAGGCGAAGTCGCGGTACGCCAGGACGTTGCGCACGGCGACCAGACCGGGCACCGTGCCGTCGATCACCGGGATGCCGAGATCGGTCAGCCGACGAGCGAGGTCCTGGCTGTCGGTGCCGACATGGTTCGTCATCATCGCCATCGGCTTGCTGCTGCGTCGGTGCACTCGTCGGCAGATCCGGGCGAACGACTCGTGCAGGTAGAAGCCTGAGGTGAGGTCGGCGACGAAGACACCGATCGCGGTGTCCTCGTCGTCCATGAGCGCCTGCCAGCAGTGCTCGAAGATGGTCTGGTGGTCCCGTCCGGTGCCCCAGGCGTCCAGCGGGTTGATCGGCTCCAGGCCGTGGTCCAGATGCTCGGCGAGCACCTGGGTGGTGTCTTCCCCGATCTGGGCGAACGGGACCCCCACATCGGCGGCGAGGTCCAGCAACAGCTCGCGCTCGCCGCCGGAGTCATGGATCGTCGCAAGCCCACCGGCCCCGGGACGGCGTACGTCGGAGAGCAGGAGCGCCGAGGCCGCCAGCTCGTCGATCGACGACGCCGTGAGCACGCCGTACCGCTCGAACAGCGCCCGGTACGCCGCGTCGTCGCCGGCGATCGCCCCCGAGTGGCTCAGTGCCAGCGTGGCCGCCTGGGGGGTACGACCCGCCTTGAGGGCCACCACCGGCACGTCGCGGGCCGCCGCCTTCTGGAGCACCGCGACGAAGGCCTCCGGTCGGCGCACCGACTCGATGAACAGGGCAATCACCCGCGTGCTGTCCTGCTCGAGGGCGTAGTCCATGTACTCGGACGCCGTGGTGACCAGCTCCTGGCCCGGCGAGATGGCGAGGTTGAAGCGCAGCTTCTGGTTGTTCCAGAGCAAGGAGGTGAGCACCGACCCTGACTGCGCGATCAAGGTGACGCCACCTTGCTGCAGCTCGTAGGGACGATGGAACGGAAAGGCGCGGAACCAGGCGTCGACGTTGTAGAAGCCCATGCAGTTGCCGCCGACGATCGGAAGGTCCGCGGCGAGGGCCATGGCGCGGATCCGTCCACGCAGCGACGACTCCTCGTCGTCGCTCGGCAGGAGGGCGCTGCCGGGGATCACCAGTCCACCGACGCCCAGCTCGACGGCCGCCGCCACGTGCTCCTCGAGCCGGTCGTTGCCCACGCTGAGAACCGCCAGGTCGGGGACCTCCGGCAGCTGGGTCAGATCGGGGTAGCACTCGAAGCCCTCGACCTCGGCGTACCTCGAGCTCACCGGGTAGACCGTGCCGGGATAGCGGCTGACCTGGAGCTCGAGCACCATGTCGTTGCCAGGAGTGTTGGGCACGGTGGAGGCGCCTACCAGCGCCACCGACGCGGGTGCCAACAGGCGAGTGAGGCGGTGCGGCTCGGTCATGCTCGCGCGTCCCTCTCGGGTCGAGGAGTCAGGGTCACATTCAAGCACCCTGAGGGGGACTTGCCGGCTCACTGCTTGGCGGCGTGCTCGACGTCGAGACGGGTGTGCTCGTTGGCGGGTGCGGTGTACACGTGCAGGACCGCGGGGATCGCGTGGTTGAAGACGGTCCGGACGAAGCGTGACCCGGTGGCGATGGCGTCCCGCTCACCCAGCAGGTAGACGACCTGCTCGGTCTCCAGCGTGCTGCGCACCGGGGCCACGGTCAGGACGACCGCCCCGGTCGAGTCCATGAAGGCATCGATCACCTCCGCACCGATCGCAAGTGAGACGAGCTGCGCCTGCAGGTGCTTGCCGTCGAACGGGATGTCGTAGGTCTCCACATGAGCTGTCATGGCACCACCTTGCCGTGAGACGTGCGCAAGATCGACCCCCCCTCTCCCTGGAGCACCGGGATGACCGTGGGCATCCGCACCGTCCGGGCTGGTTGGTCGCCACGCCGCGCGGGGGAGCCGGGGTCCTACAGCTGGATGCCTCGGGTCAACGCCCCGTCCACCAGGAGGTTGGTGCCACTGATCCGCCCTGCCAAGGGGCTGGCCAAGAAGACCACCGGTGCGGCGACCTCCTCGGGCGTGCCCATGTCGCCCGTCGGGTTGAGCTCCATCGCCGTCTTGAACAGGCCCGGGTCCCCGGTCTCGATGCTCTCCCAGACCCCACCCTCGAAGTAGGTGTTGCCCGGGGAGACGGTGTTGGCGCGGATGCCTGTGCCGGCCAGCTGCATCGCGAGCCCGTGGATGTAGCCGACGAGGGCGGTCTTCGCGGTGCCGTACGGACCCGAGGCGAAGTCCGACTCGCGTCCGGACACGCTGGAGATCGCGATGATCGACGCGGCCTCGCTGCGCTCGAGATAGGGCATGGCCGCCCGGACGAGCCGGACCGTGTGCATGAGGTCGACGTTGAGACTGGCCTGCCAGTTCTCCTCGGTGTCCGCGATGGCGAGGGCGCTGACGTTGGCCACGACCACGTCGAGGCCGCCGAACGAGTCGGCCGACTTCTCCACCCAGGCCGCCAGTGCCTCGCCGTCGCCCACGTCGACGGCTGCACCGCTCACGGTGCCCCGTGCGCTCAGTGCCTCGTGGGTGGCCGAGACCTCCTCGGGGTTGCGGGCGCAGAAGGCGACGTGTGCCCCCTCGGCGAGGAAGGCCTCGACGACCGCCCGGCCGATGCCTCGCGTGCCGCCGGTGACCAGGACACGCGTACCGCTGAGCTTGAGATCCATCGGGCAGAGCCTTTCGCCGGGGGTGGGGGGACTAGGAGGTGTGAACGGTGCCGAGCGAGCGGGCCCGCGCGCGGAGCTCGGCGTGGATGCCGCCGAACGCGTCTGCGGCCGGAAGCAGCGCCTTGGCCGCCTTGACCACGACGCTGTAGTTGGCGTCGACGACGTTGGCGATCGGCGCCTGCGCGATCTGCGAGCACAGCTGGTAGGCGTCCATCGGGTGGAGGCCACACAGCTCGGCGACCCAGTGCACGAGCTCCGCGTTGCCGATGCGCCAGGAATCCTCCATCGGCCGGCTGGATCCGATGGTCATCCAGTGGGTGTCGGTCTCGATCCGCGGCCAGCCCGGGGCGCCCCCCTTGATGAGCTCGACGATGAGCGTGGTGGTCATGGCGCCCTCGACGGCGGTGCCGCACGCTTCCCCTTCGCCCTGGCGGTAGTGCCCGTCGCCGACGGAGAACAGGGCGCCCTCGACGTTGACGCCGAAGAAGGCCGTCGAGCCGGCGCGCATCTCCGGGGTGTCCATGTTGCCGCCGAAGCGCTCGGGCACCAAGGACGACCGCACCTCGCCCCCGGCTGGCGCGACTCCGACGGTGCCGAGCATCGGCTCGAAGGGCAGCTCGATGCGGTGCTCGCTGTGCCGGGCAGCGAACGCCACGGTCCTGCGGTCCCGGTCCAGCTCATAGATCCAGGTGGTGTCCGGCAGTGGGTCCTGGAGGGTGACCACGCGGTCGGTGCCGGTCATCCCGCCGAAGAACGGGATCGCGGCCGAGGCGCCCCAGTCGCGGGCCGCTTCCAGTGCGACCAGGTGCAGGGCGAGGGTGTCGCCGGGCTCGGCTCCCTCGACGTAGAAGGGCCCGGTCTGCGGGTTGACGAACCGCAGGTCGACCTTGGCGCTGGAGAGGTCGTCCACACTGCGCAGCACGCCGCCGAACGCGTCGTCGGACCACAGCCGCAGGATGGCCCCCGGCGTCACCCTCATGACGGGGGCGGCACCCCCGAACGTGTACGCGTACTGCTCACGAGTCGGCGTGTACTCGATGACGTCCATGACCGGAAACTATCTCAGGTCCCGCGGAGCCGTACATGTGCGCGATCGAGGTCCGCAGCACGAGTGACGCCCAGCAGCGCGAGGGTGCCGGCGACCTCGTCGGTGAGGATCTCGGCGGCTCGTCGCACCCCGCGCTCTCCTCCGGCCATCAGCCCGTAGAGGTAGGCCCGGCCCACCAGGGCCGCCCGTGCACCGAGCGCCACGGCCGCGACGACGTCGCTTCCGGACATGATGCCGCCATCGACGTACACCTCGGCACGGTCACCCACGGCGTCGACCACGACCGGCAGCACCTCCAAGGGAGTGGGCGAGCGGTCCAGCTGGCGGCCGCCGTGGTTCGAGACGATCAGTGCATCGGCCCCGGCATCGACCACGGCTCGGGCGTCGGCGACGGTCTGGATGCCTTTGACGACCAGCGGGCCGTCCCAGACCGAGCGCAGCCAGGCCAGGTCGCCCATGGTCGCGGCGGGGTCGAACATCTTGCCCACCAGGTCGGCGACAGTGCCCTCGAAGCGGTTGAGGGAGGCGAACTCGAGCGGTTCGGTGGTCAGCAGGTCGAGCCACCACGCCGGGTGGAGAGCGCCCTCGGCCATGGTCCGCAACGACGGCGACGGGGGGATGGTCAGCCCGTTGCGTACGTCGCGCAGCCGGGGCCCGGCGACCGGGGTGTCGACGGTGAGCACCAGCGCCTCGTAACCCGCCTGCTTGGCTCGTACGACGAAGTCGCGGCTCGCCTCCCGGTCGCGCCACAGGTACAGCTGGAACCATCGGCGAGCGTCGGGAGCGGCGTCGGCGAGCCGTTCGATCGACGTGGTGCCCATCGTGGAAAGCGCGTAGGGGATGCCGATGTCCGAGGCCACCCGGGCGACCGCGGACTCTCCGTCGGTGTGCATCATCCGGGTGAACCCGGTAGGGGCGAACACCAGCGGGAGCGCCGACGGGCGGCCGAGGATCGTCGTCGAGGTGTCCACGGCGGAGACGTCCTGGAGGACCGACGGCTGGAACTCGATGCGGGCATAGGCCTGTCGAGATCGACGCAGGCTGATCTCCTCGGCGGCGGCCCCGTCGGTGTAGTCGAACACCGCACGAGGTGCGCGGCGCCTCGCCAGCAGACGCAGGTCTGGAATCGAGGCCACCCTGGCCAACCGGCGCTCAGTAGGACTGAGCGGCAGCCTGCGCGGGCGGAGCATCGGCTGCAGCTCGGACCAGCGCGGTCTACGTCGGGCAGTCATGCTCGAGTTCTACAGGATGCCCGCGACGCCGGAGGAAGACCTGGGTGGCGTGAGGATCACCGTGGACCGGCCGCCGCACCGCCGTCCTCGACGACGACCCCCAGGAGTTCGGGCTCGCGGGCACCGCTGTCTTCGACGACCTGGGCAACCAGTACGCCGAGGCGTACGACGTGGCGCCCCCCACCGGCAGCTGCCCGCCCTACCTCGCCGGCAAGGTCGGCACGACGATGAGATGCTCGCTGGTCTCGCACAAGGACGAGGTGGCGGTCCTGGTCACGGTCGCGAAGGTCGAGCCGAAGACGTTCACGACGGAGTACACCTTCAAGACGACCGACTGAGCCCAGCCTCCCCTTCGTTGCGACGCACCCACCGAAGCAGGACGATTGGTCCATGTCCTCCACTGCCCCCCAGAGCTTCCCACCGACGGGTGAGCATGCCCACGAACCCCACGACGACTCGGTGAACGGCAAGCTGAACTCGCTGCGAGCCTCGGTGCTGGGGGCCAACGACGGCATCGTCTCGGTCGCCGGCCTCGTCATGGGCGTCGCCGGTGCCACCACAGACCGCCACACCATCTTCGTCGCCGGCCTGGCCGGACTCGTGGCGGGGGCCCTGAGCATGGCAGCGGGCGAGTACGTCTCGGTGAGCACGCAGCGTGACACCGAGAAGGCCCTGATCGAGAAGGAGACCCGGGAGCTCGCGGAGGAACCGGAGCTCGAGCTCGCCGAGCTGGCTGAGATGTACCGCCAGCGAGGGCTCTCCGAGGCCCTCGCGCGCCAGGTCGCGGTCGAGCTCACCGAGCAGGACGCCCTCCGGGCGCACCTCGACATCGAGCTCGGCATCGACCCTGACGACCTGACCAGCCCCTGGCATGCCGCGATCGCCTCGATGACCGCGTTCACGCTGGGCGCGCTGCTTCCGGTGCTGACCATCATGCTGTTCTCGCCCGGGCTGCGTGTCATCGTCACGGTGGTGGCGGTGGCCCTGGCTCTCGCGAGCACCGGCCTGATCAGCTCCCGGATCGGCGGCGCCCGGTCGCGGCCCGCCGTGACCCGCAACGTGATCGGCGGTCTGGTCGCCATGGCGATCACCTATGCGATCGGCCTGCTCGCCGGAACCGGGATGAACTGAGCCGGACCTGCGGCCACTTTCGAGGGAAACGGGCGTGACGGGAATCTCATTGTCGGGAAGCGGCGGTCGCGTCCACTAGGTTCTGACGGGTGAAGATCGCAGTAGCAAAGGAGACCCGTGAGGGCGAGGCCCGGGTCGCGATGGTCCCCGAGCTCGTCGCCAAGCTGACCGATCTCGGCTACGAGGTCCTCGTCGAACCCGATGCCGGCAGTCGGGCGGAGTACGACGACGAGCTCTACGTCGAGGCTGGCGCCATCGTCACCGACGAGGCGCTCGCCGCGGCCGACGTCGTGCTCGGGGTCAACGCCCTGAGCGGTGACCGGGTCCGAGGTGTGCGCCAGGGCGCGGCCGTGCTCTCCTTCCTCCCCGTCAACTCCTCCCACGGGCTGGTCGCCGACCTGCGCGACCACGGCATCACGGCCTTCGCGATGGAGCTGGTCCCACGGATCTCGCGGGCCCAGTCGATGGACGCCCTGTCCTCGCAGTCCCTCGTCTCGGGCTACCGGTGCGCGATCGTGGCCGCCGGCCTGCTGCGGCGATTCTTCCCTCTCAACATGACCGCGGCCGGGACGGTGCAGCCGGCCCAGGTCGTCGTGCTCGGAGCCGGTGTCGCGGGCCTGCAGGCCATCGCCACCGCCAAGCGTCTCGGCGCCGTCGTGCAGGCCTACGACGTCCGCGCGGCCTCCGCCGAGGAGATCCGGTCCATGGGCGCGAAGGCCATCGACCTCGAGCTGGAGACGCTCGAGGGGAGCGGCGGCTACGCCCGGGAGATGACCGAGGACCGTGCCGCCCGCCAGCGCGACCTGCTCACGCCGTACATCGCCAACGCGGACGCGTTGATCACGACCGCAGCCGTTCCTGGGCGCCAGGCTCCGACGTTGGTGACCCGCGAGATGGTCGAGCAGATGAAGCCCGGCTCCGTGGTGGTCGACCTCGCGGCGGAGACCGGCGGCAACGTCGAGGGCTCGGTCGCGGGCAAGGTCGTCCGGATCGGCCACGCCCAGGTGTGGGGCGGGGGCAACGTGCCCTCCCAGATGCCCGGGCCGGCCTCCAAGCTCTACGCGCAGAACCTCGTCAACCTGCTCACGCTGATGACGGTCGAGGGCGAGTTCGCGCCGGACTTCGACGACGAGGTCGTGGCGGGGGCCGCGGTCACGCACGCCGGCCGGATCGTGCACGAGCCGACCCGGGAGGCCATCGAGGGCCTCCAGGGGTCGCCCGAGCCGCCAGATGTGCCGCCGGGGCCACCGGCGGTCGACGAGCCGCTGATGGTGCCGCCGGGCGAGGAGCCCGAGTTCCAGGCCGTCGTCCCCGAGCCCCTGGTGCGGCCTGGCCGCGACGAGGGCCGTGAGGCCGACGCCCAGCTCGATCTGCCCTTCGACCAGGAGGACGACAAGTGAACGACGCCGTGGTCTGGCTGACGATCTTCATCCTCAGCGTCTTCGTGGGCATCGAGGTCATCTCCAAGGTCTCCTCGACCCTGCACACCCCGCTGATGTCGGGCGCGAACGCGATCCACGGCATCATCCTGCTCGGCGCGATCCTCGTGACCGGCACGACCGACAGCGGAGTGGCGGTCGCGGTCGGACTGGTGGCGATCGTGCTCGCGGCGGTGAACATGGTCGGCGGCTTCGTGGTCACCGACCGCATGCTGCAGATGTTCGTGCGCAGGAAGAAGAAGCCGGCGGCTGCTGGCACCGACGGAGCGGGGGCGTCCAAGTGATCGCCACTCCCGTCTGGGTGCAGCTGGTCTACCTGGCCTGCGCCGTCTGCTTCATCCTCGCGCTCAAGGGGCTCTCGGGTCCCAGGACGGCGCGCACGGGCAACCTGATCGGCGCGGGTGCCGCGGTCGTCGCGTGCGCCGTCCCGTTCTTCTACAGGCCCAACGGCGTGGAGCACCTCAACCACGTCCCGCTGATCCTCGGCGCGATCCTGCTCGGCACCATCGGGGGTGTCTTCGGGGCCCAGCGGGTGCAGATGACCCAGATGCCGCAGATGGTGGCGTTGTTCAACGGCGTCGGTGGCGGCGCGGCCGCCCTGGTCGCCCTGGTGGAGCTCCACGACAAGGTCGAGCTGGTCGACGCCGGTGTCGACGTCAACTGGTTCGTCCTGGTCGCGACGGCGTTCACGATCTTCGTCGGCTCGGTCTCCTTCGCCGGCTCCGTCGTCACCTTCGCCAAGCTCCAGGAGCTGATGACCTCGGCGCCGGTGACCTTCCCGGGTCTCGCCGTGGGGTTCGGCCTGGGCCTCGTCGCCGGCGTCGGCCTCTCGACCCAGCTGGCGCTGAACCCCGCCATGTGGGTCGGCATCCTGCTGGGTCTGGTCGGCCTGGTGTTCGGCCTGCTGCTGGTGCTGCCGGTGGGCGGCGCCGACGTACCCATCGTGATCTCGCTGCTGAACGCGTTCACCGGTCTGACCGTGGCGGCGGGCGGCTACGTCCTGGACAACGTCGTGCTGCTCGTCGCGGGCACGCTGGTAGGTGCCTCCGGCACGTTCCTGACCATGCTGATGGCCAAGGCCATGGGCCGCTCGGTGGCCAACATCCTGTTCGGCGCCCTCAAGGGCGGCTCCACCCTGGGAGCCGGGATCGCCTCGGACCGGCCGGTGAAGTCGGCCAACCCCGAGGACGTCGCCATCATGCTGGGGTACGCCGACCGGGTCATCATCGTCCCGGGCTACGGGCTCGCGGTCGCCCAGGCACAGCACACGCTGCGTGAGCTCGTCGACGTCCTCCTCGAGCGTGGCGCGCAGGTCGACTACGCGATCCATCCGGTCGCCGGTCGGATGCCCGGCCACATGAACGTGCTGCTGGCCGAGGCCCAGGTGCCCTACGAGCAGCTCAAGGAGATGGACGACATCAACGGCGAGTTCAAGGACGCCGACGTGGTCCTCATCGTGGGCGCCAACGACGTGGTCAACCCCGCGGCCAAGACGACCCCGGGTGCCCCGATCTACGGCATGCCCATCCTCAACGCCGACGAGGCCAAGCAGGTCGTGTTCATGAAGCGTTCCATGCGGCCCGGCTTCGCCGGCATCGAGAACGAGCTGCTCTTCGAGGAGAACACCACGCTGCTCTTCGGTGACGCGAAGGACTCGATGGGCAAGCTGCTGAACGCCGTCAAGTCCCTCTGACCGCGGCCGCCACCGCTCGGGAAATTTCCCGGAAAGCCCTCCCCGCCCGCGATCAAGTCACACATACTGGACATTGGCGCTCACTCTGGCGTCATGTCATCGGGTGGGGGGCCGTGCAGAAGACCACGTCGTCATCCACGGCTGCCTGGCGGACCCGGGCAGTACCCACGCCCCCCCTCGCGCCACCATCCGGTTCTCCCGGACCTGCCCGCCCGGCCCGGTCCCCCCGGCCCGTCCGGCGCACCACGAGCACGGCGCGCACGGTCAGGATCTCGCTGCTGCTCGCTGGCGTGCTGGTCTCGGCCTGGACCTCGATCGCGGTGGTCAACACCTCGAGCCAGGTGCCCGCCATCTGGCCCGCGGGGGGACTGGTCGCCGGCCTGCTGCTCACCTCGCCGCGACACCTGCGCCCCTGGTTGCTGGGCTCGAGCCTGCTGCTCATCCTGGGGGCCTACCTCTCCCAGGGGTACGACCTCCTCTCGGCGCTGGGTCACAGCGTCAGCTTCGCGGCGGCCGCCTGGGTGGTGCGTCGTCGCCTCGTGGACGGTCTCGAAGGCGGACGCGTGGCGCTGCGCGACTCCGGTGACGTCTCCCGGTTCGTGGGTGCCCTCGCCACCGGCTCGCTGGTGGCGGGGGTGGGCTACGGCCTGACCGACTGGGCCGTCGGCCAGGGCGATCCGCTGCTCGGGGCCCTGGGTGCCTTCGGCGCCAACGCCGCGGCCCTGATGGTCCTGCTCCCGCTGTTCGTGGAGACGGTGAGCTTCGAGGCGCTGGCCGGTCGACGCGAGCGCATCATCCAGGCCGTGCTCACCATCGGTACGACGCTCGCGGTCTTCCTGGCCAGTGACATCCCGCCCGTCGTGTTCGCCGTGATGCCCATGTTCGCCTGGCACGCCTTCCGCGGGACGCTGCGGGAGGCCACCCTGCTGCTGACCGTCGTCGCCGTGATCGGTTCCACGGCGATGGTGCTGGGCCTCGGACCCGTCTGGGGACTGGGCGAGCGGTACGACCTGCCCCCGGAGATCGTGGGCGGCATCCTGCAGCTGTTCCTGCTCGACTGCGGCCTGATCCTGCTCCCGCTCTCGGTGATGGTCACCCAGCAGCGGATCGCGGCCGATCGCGCCGACGCCGAGCGGGAGACCCTGCAGCGACTGGTGGCCTCGGCCACCGGCACCGCCATCATCGCGACCGGCCCCGACGGCAGCATCACCTTGTTCAACCCCGGTGCCGAGGCGATGCTGGGCTACACCGCGGCGGAGGTCCTTGGCCATCGGCCCGACATGTTCCACCCCCCGCAGGAGCTGCGCCACCAGGCCTCACGGTTGCGCGCCCTGCCGAGCTTCGCCGACATCTGCCGCGCCTCGATCGCCGTCGAGGACGCCCACCGCATGTGGCTCTTCCGTCGCAAGGACGGCGAGGAGCGCATCATGCGGATGGCCCTGACCGCGGTGCCCGGGCAGAGCGGTGAGCTGTCGGGCTACCTCGCCACCGCCGAGGACGTCACCGAGCGCGAGAAGGCCCACCGGGCGATGCTCCTCACGGTCCAGCACCAGCGCACCGCCGTGGAGCGTCTGCAGGAGCTGGAGCGGGTGAAGGGCGACTTCGTCGCCACCGTCAGCCACGAGCTGAGGACCCCGATCACCAGCATCATCGGCTACACCGAGCTGCTCGACGACGGCCTGGTCGGTGACCTGACCCCGTCCCAGAGCGAGATCATCGACCGCGTGGACCGGAACGGTCGCCGCCTGCTGGCGCTCGTCGAGGACCTGCTGACGCTCTCGCAGATCGAGTCCTCCTCGTTGAAGATCGAGCCGGTCGTCACCGACATCTGCTCGGTGGTCCGCGACGCGCACGACGGGCTCGGCGCGCTGCTCGCCGACCGCGACCTCGACCTGGAGGTCTCGACCCCGGCCTCGCCTGTGGTGCACCACGGCGACCCCGTGCAGCTCGAGCGCATGGTGACCAACCTGCTGACCAACGCGGTCAAGTTCACGCCCGACGGCGGCCGGGTGGAGGTTGCCCTGCAGTCCGACGGGGAGACCTGCCGGATCGTGGTGCGGGACACCGGCGTGGGCATCACCGAGAACGACCAGGCCAAGCTCTTCACGCGGTTCTTCCGCTCCGCGTCCTCCTTCGACCAGGCGGTCCAGGGCACCGGGCTCGGCCTGACGATCGTGCAGGCGATCGTCGCCCTGCACGGCGGGCGCATCGAGGTCACCTCGGCCCACGGTCACGGCACCACGGTCACCGTCACCCTCCCCAGGGTCGCGGTCGCCACCCCACTGAGTGCCACGTTGGGCCTCCGCTCAGCCACTGGCTGACGCCCGACCGGACAGACCGGTCACACGGGGCTCGCTGCTAGTGGGTCAGCCCGTAGAGCCGGTCGCCCGCGTCACCAAGACCCGGGACGATGTAGCCCTTCTCGTTGAGGTGGCTGTCCAGCGCGGCCGTCACCACGGTGACCGGCGCGTCGATCCCGGCCAGGCCCCTCTCGAGGTTCTCCACGCCCTCGGGCGCCACGAGCAGGCAGATGCAGGTGATGTGGTCGGCGCCGCGGTCGGTGAGGAACCGGATGGCGGCAGCGAGCGTGCCGCCGGTCGCGAGCATCGGGTCCAGGACGTAGCACTGGCGCCCTGACAGGTCGAGCGGCAGCCGTTCGGCGTACGTCGAGGCCTCGAGCGTCTCCTCGTTGCGGACCATCCCGAGGAACCCGACCTCCGCGGTCGGCATCAGCCGCATCATTCCCTCGAGCATGCCGAGCCCCGCCCGGAGGATGGGGACGACCAGGGGCCTCGGCCTGCTCAGGACCACGCCCTCGGTCGGTGAGACCGGTGTGGTGATCGTCACCGGCTCGACCCTGACGTCGCGCGTCGCCTCGTAGGCGAGCAGCGTCACGAGCTCCTCGGTGAGGCGCCTGAACTCCGGCGAGGCGGTGTCCTGGTCACGCAACGTGGTCAGCTTGTGGGAGATCAGTGGGTGGTCGACGACCTGCAGGCGCATGCCGTACACCGTAGTGGGAGCAGATGCCGGTGGTTCTTCCTCCCGGGTTCTGTCACGATCATGGGGAACATCGAGGAAGCGGTGCGCGATGGCTGAGATCACGGACGCCGAGGTCGGCGAGATCGACCTCGCGGTGGTCGCCTACCGCGACGAGGGTCACTGGCACCTGGCCGAGCTTCCCGACCGTTCCCTCGACAGCGTCGAGACGATCGCCAAGGAGCTGCGCCGCTATCCCGGCGAGAACGGCGCCATGGCCCTGATCTCCGTCTCCGAGGACTTCGTGCTGATGGTCAGGGTGCAGGCATCGCTCGTGCGCGTGCTCCTCTCCGACGCGACCGCGGCCACCGACTGGATCCTGGCCCGCTCGGCCGTCGACCACATCGGCTTCCACGTCGACGACGAGGACGACCAGGCTCCGGCGGGCGACCTCGGGATCTTCGAGGACATCGGGATGTCGGCCCAGGACATGGGGGCGCTGCTCGACGACTACGAGCTCTACCCCGAGGAGATCCTCAGCGACGTCGCCGACAAGGTGGGCTTCGGGACGAAGTTCGACGAGCTCGTCGGCATCTCGGGGTGACCCCCACCCACCTCTGGCGACCCGCGATGCGCGCTGCCCTCGACCAGGCAGCGCTCGCGGCCGAGGTGGGCGACGTGCCGATCGGCGCCGTGGTGCTCTCGGCCACCGGCGAGGTCATCGCGACCGGTCACAACGTCCGTGAGCGCGACGGCGACCCCACCGGCCACGCCGAGGTGGTCGCCCTGCGTGCCGCGGCCGCGGTGGTCGGCCAGTGGCGGCTCACCGGGTGCACCCTCGTGGTCACGCTCGAGCCCTGCACCATGTGCGCCGGGGCGGCCGTCCTCTCCCGGGTCGAGCGCATCGTCTTCGCGGCGTACGACGACAAGGCGGGTGCGGTCGGCTCGCTGTGGGACGTCGTACGCGACCGACGGCTGAACCACCGACCCGAGGTGATCGGCGGCGTGCTGGCCGAGGAGAGCGCGGCCCTGCTCGACGACTTCTTCGTCTCCCACCGCGATTTCGACGGGGCAGAGGACGTCCGGTAACCTTCCCGGCGGTGGCGTGTCCGAGCGGCCTAAGGAGCACGCCTCGAAAGCGTGTGTGGTTGCAAGACCACCGTGGGTTCAAATCCCACCGCCACCGCCAACCACCAGCGGAAACGCCGGTCCAGCCGATTCGGTTGGGCCGGTGTCTTCGTCTCTAGTCTCAGTTTCAGTCTCATTCGATGCTCAACCCGCCTCGATCTGGCCGGGTTCGGCTCCCGGGATGAACGCCCGCCGCCCGGCGACCTGCAGGTCACCGATCCGCAGGCCCAGGACCTCGCACCTGCGCAGCCCACCGAGCACCATCAGGGCGACCATCGCCCGGTCCCGGTGAGTGCGCAGGGCTGCACTCGGGGCCTCGACCTCGGCCGTGGTCAGGATCTGCGGCAACGCCCCGGGTGCGCCGGCTCAGCGGCACCCCCTGGCCGGGCCGCGACCGCTCCCGCGTGGTCGGAAGACCACTCGGGACCGGATTCGTGGTGGTGTCGCCGCGGACCTGCAGATGGGCGAAGAACCCCGAGATCGTCCAGAGCATCCGCGCGATCTTGCCGGTCGCAACACCCTTGGGTTCCTCGACCCGTTGGAGCACTCGCCCGCTGCTGCGCCCGGTGCCCTGGACGGTGATGAACGATGAGTTGTCGATGGTCCCTCCGAGGCGCTTGTGGCGCGCGCGTGCGGGCTCAGTCATGCGGCGGAATAGTTCGCATGCGTACTGTTGTTACTCGTACTAACTGGCCACCAGCGAGACTGCTGATGATGAGAGGTCCAACCATGAGCACCAGCACCGACATCGCCCGAATCACCGGGCTGCTCGCGACCTACGAGCAGGCCCTGAACACCGCCGACGCGGCGAGGGCCGCTTCCCTGTATGCCGCGGACGGCGTGTTCTACCCGTTCAACGTGCCGACCGCGAGTGGGGCGGAGATCCTCGGTTCGTACGAGCAGATCTTCAACACCATCAAGCTCGACATCGCCTTCGCCATCCACGAGATCGTGGTCGATGGGGACACCGCATTCGCCACCACGGAGTCGAAAGGGCAGGTCACCGTTCTGGAGCCTGGCATCACAGCGCCCGAGGCGAACCGGGAACTCTTCGTCTTCGTCCGCGAAGCCAACGACTGGAAGATCGGGCGCTACATGTTCAACAAGTCGGGGGCCTGAGCCATGGCTTCGACGATGCGCGCGGTCGTGCTGACCGCTCCGGGGCCCGTTGAGAACCTGGTCATCCAGACGCTTCCGGTACCGGAGCCGCCGGCGGGCTGGGTGCGGATCAAGGTGATGGCCTTCGGGCTCAACCGCTCCGAGCTGCACACTCGGCTCGGTCTCGCAGCGGGCGTGACGTTGCCTCGGGTCCTTGGCATCGAGGCCGTGGGCATCGTCGACGCAGCTCCAGACAGTGACCTCAATCCCGGGCAGCAGGCGGTCGCGATGATGGGCGGGATGGGCAGGACCATCGACGGCGGCTATGCGCAGTACACGGTCGTACCCAGGTCGCAGGTCATTGCGTTCAGCTCCGATCTCCCGTGGCAGGTGATCGGCGCCGTACCTGAAACGTTGCAGACTGCCTACGGCTCCCTGACGACCGGTCTTGACCTGCAGCGGGGTGAGACCCTGCTGATCCGTGGTGGGACGTCGTCGGTGGGTCTCGCCGCAGTGAGCGTGGCCAAGGATCTCGGTGCCACCGTGATCGCCACGACGCGTCAGCCTGACCGCGTCGAGGCACTGACGTCGCATGGGGTCGACCACGTGGTCCTCGACACCGGCACCATCGCCGACCAGGTACGGCGCATCGTCCCGGAAGGGGTTCATGCCGCCCTCGAGCTTGTGGGCACTCCGACGTTGCAGGACACGCTGCGCTCCGCGCGTGTGCACGGGACCGTGTGCTTCACCGGGATGTTGCCGAACCAGTGGGTGGTGCCCGACTTCTACCCGATCGAGTATCTCCCGCGCGGTGTGCGGCTCACGGCCTACGGCGGCGGCAGGGCCGACCTGCCCGGTGAGGTCTTTCAGAGATACCTGAACGGACTCGCTGCAGGCACCATCACCCTCGGACCGACCCAGGTGCACCACTTCGACGAAATCCGAAGCGCCCACTCCGACATGGAGCACAACCGGACCTTCGGCAAGCACATCGTCCTGACTGATCCAGGCCAGTGAGTCCTGCAACACCTACCGACCAGGAGTGAGCATGCGAGCAGCGTGGTACGAGAGGCGCGGACCAGCCAGGGATGTTCTGGTGGTCGGCAAGATGCCCGACCCAGAACCCGCGCCCGGCGAGGTTCGGATTCGGCTCACCCATTCCGGGATCAACCCCGGAGATGTGAAGAAGCGCTCCGGTTGGCAAGGAGCGCCGATGCCCTACCCCCGGGTGGTTCCCCACAGTGACGGGGCCGGGATCATCGATGCCGTGGGACCAGGCGTCTCCGAAGACCGGATCGGCACCCCTGCCTGGTGTTACGGAGCCCAGTCCTATCGGGCGTTCGGCACCGCAGCCGAGTACGTCGTGGTACCCGAAACCCTGGCGGTCACGTTGAGGCGTGCGGGCCTTGAGGAGCAGGCAGCATGTCTTGGGATCGCAGGCATCACCGGCTACCGGGCCGTGTTCGCCGACGGCTCGGTCGACGACCTCGACGTTCTGGTCCACGGTGCGGCGGGTGGCGTCGGCGCGATCGCGGTACAGATGGCCACGCGCGACGGCGCGCGCGTCATCGCCACCGTGCGCCATGAGGCGCAGCGCGACATGGCCCTCAGCCTGGGCGCAACCCACGCCTTGTTGACCACGGATCGAGATCTCGCCCAGCAGATCAGGGCTATCGCTCCCGACGGTGTCCACCGGATAGCCGAGGTCGACTTCTCCACCCACATTGACATCGACGCCCACGTGCTCGCCGTCGGTGGAGTGGTCAGCTCCTACTTCTCCTCCGAGGCACGTCCCGCGATTCCCTACTGGGAACTGGGGTTCGCGGACATCACGCTGCGCCTGCTGGGCAGCGATGACTTTCCGGTCCAGGTGAAGGCCGAGGCTGCGAACCAGCTCACCGATGCACTTGTCGACGGCAGATTGTCTTCACGAATCGCCGCTGTGCTGCCATTGGACCGGATCGCCGAGGCTCACGAGCTTGTCGAGGCCGGCGCCGCAGGGCGGGTCCTGGTCAAGCTGGGGGACGACGGTTAGTTAGCTGTCGGTGAGCTGGGGTCGACGGTCTCGATGACCGCAGAGGCGACCTTGGCAACCGCCCGTGCCTGTTGGTCACTCAGATGCCGGGCCCAGTAGTGCGCCACCCCGCGCACATGCACAGGCCAGGCGGCCTGCAGCGCTCGCAGCCCGCCCTCCGACAAGGCAACGAGGATTGCCCGCCGGTCGGAGGAGTCTGTCTCCCTCCGCGCCAGCCCCGCCCGCTCCAGGGAATCGACGACCCGGGTCAGGCCGCTACGGCTGTACACCAGGGCGTCGGCTAGATCCTTCATCTTCATCCGACGATCCGGCGCCTCCGACAGCTGCACCAGCGCGTCGTACGCGTTCAGACTGAGACTGCACTCGGCCCGCAGCTCCTGGTCCAGTCGCCTTACCAACACCGCATGGGCACGCAGGTACAGCCGCCATGCCTGCTCGTGCTCCCGACCCAGCGCGAGCGGCTTCGACGAGATACCCATGTGACCTATGATACGCAAGCGAACTATCCGCTCGGAAACAATCCTTCGGCGACTGCTCTCGTCGGTCTGGGCGCAGCGCTCGAAGTCCCGCGGGCGTGTCAAGGTGGTCTGTGGCGGCATGTCCTCGGGACTACGCCCAACACGTCGGGTCGCGACCGACCCGGCACGGGTCCGCACCCCTCAGGACAAGCCGAGGTTCGAACGTGCGGTCCACTTCGTGCGCGGCAACTTCTGGGCCGGGGAGACGTTCTCCGACCTGTAGGAGGCCCAGGCCCGAGTCGAGGCGTGGTGCTCGCAGCGGGCCGGGATGCGTGTCCACGGCACCACCGCGGGCCGTCCGGTCGAGATGTTCAACGAGCGCGAAGCGTCGTGCCTGCTGAGCTTGTCGGCGCCCTACGATGTGCCGGTCTTCACCCGGGTCAAGGTCCACCGCGACCTCCACGTCGAGGTCGCCCGGGCGCAGCACAGCGGTGTCATCGATGCTGTCACCACCAGCGAGCATCGACCCGATCACGGTCTACGCCTTCACGCCGCGGTTCGCACGGTGCTCCGCCAGCGTAGGCCTCTGGTCGATCAGCCGACCCAGCCCGATCCGCTGCGCCAGCACCGTGGCCGGAAGCAGTCCGGCGTTCGGGACCGAATTCCTCTCGGTGAAGCTCACCGAGACCCGACTCACATCATGAGATGCTCGAACGTACACGGCACGCCTGACCCCATCACCGATCGGTGGATCCGGGTTTGGTTGGTGCGTTGCTTGGAGGGGGTTGACGTCGTTGTCGTCCCAGTCACCGCGCGGAGGTATCGGCACGACGTGGGGCTGCCGCACCGCTACGACCAATGGAGGAACTTGAGTTTTATGACAGCTTTCTGACCGGCACCTGACTGGCAACTGACAAGAGCCCTCAACTCAAGGTTCCTACAACCCGCATTTCGAACGCTGGCATCACGAGGGCAGCTGTGGGGCTGCCCGCAATGACCGCATGGGAGAACAGCCGTCGGTCGGGAGGACAATCATGCCTAGACATCTCCTCAGGGCCGCGGCCGCGGCGACGATATTGGCAACGGGAGCCCTGGCTTCCACTGCGATGCACAACGGCGCTTTCGCATGGGGTGGGGGGTCAGGAGGCAGTTGCGCCAACTCCGGATGCACCACCGCGTACGCAGTGTCGCTGCCGGTGCCCAAAGTCATGACGCCGACGAGCACGGATGCGACCACCGACTACTACACGGTGACCGAGCAGAACGCCAACCTGTCCGTGATCCCCGGCAAGACCACACCCATGTGGACCTACAACGGAACCTGGCCGGGGCCCATCATCCGGGCTGCGAGTGGACGCCAGGTCAAACTTCACGTCGTGAACAACCTCAACGTTCCCACCACGCTCCACAATCACGGCTCCCACGTGGCGCCGGCCTCCGACGGGGGACCGACCGACACCTTCCCGCCCGGAATGAGCAAGGACTACACCTTCCCCAACAATCAGAGCGCGCGCACCCAGTGGTTCCACGACCACGCCAAGGACGCGACAGGTCGCGACGTGTACATGGGCTTGGCCGGGCTGTACGAGATTACCGACGCTCAGGAGAAATCCTTCAACCTCCCTTCCGATTCCTATGATGTGCCGCTTGTGCTTCAAGACCGAAAGTTCAACGCCGACGGCAGCCTGAACTACTCGGTGGATTCCAGCTCGTATCGTGACGGCTTCCTAGGAGACACCCAGTTCGTGAACGGCGCCGCGCAGCCCTATCTCAAGGTTGAGGCCCGCAAGTACAGGTTCCGCATCCTCAATGGAGCGAACGCCCGCTACTACAACCTGTCGCTGAGTAACGGCCAAGCCATGCAGCAGATCGCCAACGAGGCCGGTTTCCTGTCCAAGCCCTACACCAAGAGCACGCTGCAGGTGGCTCCAGGTGAACGGGCCGAGGTCGTCGTAGACTTCTCCAAGGTCGCAGCCGGCACCTCAGTGACCCTTAACAACGGGTCTGGGTGGAACAGCAGCGCGGGTGGGCTCATGCGGTTCGACGTTGTCCCTCCAACGTCTACCGACACCAGCACGGTGCCTGCCACCCTGCGGCCGTTCACACCGCTTCCCGCGTCCGCCGTGACCGTGCGAAGGACCTTCCAGATCGACCAGCGCAACGGCATTTGGACGTTCAACGGCAAGATGTACGACCCGCAACGCGTGGACGCCAACGTGGCGCTGAACGCTACGGAGGAGTGGACGTTCGACAACCGCTCCGGCCAAGACCATCCCATCCACCTGCACGACATCAACTTCCACGTCGTGGGCGAAAGCTGGCAGACACCGACCGGGCCGGACACGGAGTGGAAGGAAACCATCAACCTCCCGAGCTGGAGCAGCATCACTATCCGTGTGAAGTTCACCGACTACACGGGCATCTTCCCCTTCCATTGCCACATCCTGGAGCATGAAGACAACATGCTCATGGGACAGTTCAAGGTCGGCTAAACGTCAAAGCCGGAGTCCGCGAGCCCACCACATCTTCGGGCTCCGGCTTGACCAGATTGGGGCCGCGCTCGGTGACCGGGGCGTGCCCCCGGCGACCGGTCAGCCCCACGGGCGCAGCCAGGTCGGCGGCGCGAGAGGGTGACGTCACCGCGATCTACAGGAGGCCCTACGTAAACAGCGGCTCTCAGAACATGAAAAGCGTGTGTGGTTGCAAGACCACCGTGAGGTCAAATGCCACCGCCACCGCCGGCCGTGTGATGTCCCAGGACATCGGAGACACCCGGACCCACGAGACGTGGGTCCGGGTGTTGTGGAATACGGCGTCCGTGACGGGAAGTCACGGTGTCGGCAAGTGGGCCTCATCTGAGCTCCCTGGGCTGGGACAAGGACTCCACGCGCAGCTGCGCGGCTCCTCCCGACGCCTGATCCGGACCGACCTGCGAGAGAGTGGTTGCATGGCCACGACGACGGGCACGACCTCGCACGCTGCCGACAGCCACGACCTGATCCGGGTGCTCGGCGCGCGCGTGAACAACCTGAAAGACATCGACCTCGAGATCCCGAAGCGCCGGCTCACGGTGTTCACCGGCCTCTCCGGCTCGGGCAAGAGCTCGCTGGTCTTCGCCACGATCGCCGCCGAGTCGCAGCGGATGATCAACGAGACCTACAGCTCGTTCGTCCAGGGGTTCATGCCTTCGCTCGCGCGTCCGGACGTCGACCGGCTCGAGGGGCTGACCACAGCGATCCTGGTCGACCAGGAGCGGATGGGCTCCAATCCTCGCTCCACCGTGGGCACCGCCACGGACGCCTACGCGATGCTGCGCATCCTGTTCAGCCGGCTCGGCCAACCGCACATCGGCTCGCCCCAGGCGTTCTCCTTCAACGTCGCCTCGATCAGCGGCGCCGGCGCGGTCACGATCCAGCGCGGTGGCCAGACGAAGAAGGAGCGGCGCAGCTTCAGCATCCTCGGCGGCATGTGTCCGCGCTGCGAGGGCCGGGGCGCGGTCAACGACATCGACCTGACCCAGCTCTACGACGACACCAAGTCGCTCATGGAGGGCGCGCTGACGATCCCCGGGTACAGCATGGACGGCTGGTACGGCCGGATCTTCACCGGCTGCGGCTTCTTCGACCCGAACAAGCCGATCAGGCAGTTCACCAAGCGCGAGCTGGACGACCTCCTCTACAAGGCGCCGACCAAGATCAAGGTCGATGGCATCAACCTGACCTACGAGGGACTGA
>JBKJON010000273.1:0-5149 GCA_046595715.1 Marmoricola sp. | reverse complement strand
TGGCCTCTCGATACAACCTGCCGAGTTCGCGAAGCTGGCCGTGGTGATCGCCATGGCGATGATCATCGCCGAGCGCACCGAGAACTCCCGGAGCCACAGAGTGGGTGTGGTCGATGTCGCGCTGCTGGGCGTGATCGCCGGAATCCCCGCGGTGCTGATCATCCTGCAGCCCGACCTCGGCACGATGCTCGTGCTCTCGGCCACCGTCTTCGGTGTGCTCGCCGTGGCAGGAGTGCCCCGCCGCTGGCTGGTGTCCCTCTTCGCCGGGGGCGTCACCGTGGCGGTGCTCGCGGTGTCACTGGGCCTGCTCAAGCAGTACCAGATCAACCGGTTCATGGCCTTCACCGATCCCGGCCTCGATCCCCGGGGTGCCGGCTACAACACCACCCAGGCCCGCATCGCCATCGGCAACGGGGGACTGTTCGGCCAGGGTCTCTTCGACGGGTCCCAGACCAAGTCGCGGTTCGTGCCCGAACAGCACACGGACTTCATCTTCACCGTAGCCGGCGAGGAGCTCGGCCTGATCGGAGCGGGCTTCCTGATCCTGCTGTTCGCGGTCCTGCTGTGGCGGGCCCTGCACATCTCGTTCAACGCCGATGACATGTTCGGTCGGGTGGCTGCTGCGGGGATCGCCTGCTGGTTCGCCTTCCAGACCTTCCAGAACGTCGGCATGTGCCTGGGCATCATGCCCGTCACAGGGGTCCCGTTGCCGCTGGTGTCCTACGGAGGGTCCTCGATGTTCGCCTCGATGATGGCGCTCGGACTGCTTCAGAACATCGCCATGCGGGGGAGTGGAGCCTCCCGGGCGGTCGGGTCGCGGCTCAGGCCTCGGGCAAGGTGAACGTGAAGGTGGAGCCTCCCTCGGGGTTCCGCCTGGCGGAGAGCGCGCCGCCGTGCAGTCCCACGATGCGCCGGGTGAGGGCCAGTCCCAGTCCCGTACCGGCCGAGCGCCCCTCGACCGGTCCACGGTGGAACTCCTCGAAGATCAGCTCCTCCTCGCCCTCGGGGATGCCGATCCCCTGGTCGACGACGTTCACCCGGATCCAGTCGGGCTCCACGTCGCGCTCGGAACAGATCTGCACCAAGGGCGCCTGGTCGGGAGCGGTGTACTTGATGGCGTTGCCGACCAGGTTGTCCAGGAGCTGCCGGAGCAGGCCTGGGTCGGCCTCGACGCAGTGCCGGAGGTCGAGCTCGAAGCGCGGTTCGGCCCCGTCGGACCAGAGTGCCTGTCGACTCTCGATGATCTCGCTGGCGACCTCGGCGAGCTTGACCGCGTCGGGTCGTAGCTGACCGTTCTGGACGACGGTGTAGTTGAGCCAGTCCTCGATGACCTGCCGCATCCGCTTGCTGGCGTCGCGTGCCTTCGACAGGGCGTCCTCGACGAGCTGCTCGTCGTCGCTGTCCTGGACGATCTCGAGCCAGCCGTCGAGGACGGTCAGCGGTCCCCGCAGGTCGTGGGCCACCATCCCGGCGAAGTTGCTCAGCTCTCGGAGCCTGGCGCGCTGGGCGGTGATGTCATGGAGCAGGATGACCGTCGAAGGCGTGGCCACGTCGTCGAGCGGCTGCGCGGTGACGTCCAGGATCCGAGCGGTGTCGTCGTGCCCGACGAGGACCTCTAGCGACTTGGCGTGGGTCTCGCTGTCCCGGACGAAGAGGCCCCGGCGCAGGTCGTCGTCGTCGAGGGCGGCGCCCTCAGGGCTGGCGAGGCCGAACGCCTCGACCCACGACTCGGGGCGTCCCAGCGGGATCGGGCGGGCGAGCAGCTGACGAGCTGCGCTGTTGTACAACGAGACCTCGGAGTCGTTGACGATGATCACGCCGTCGGTCATGGAGTTGAAGACCGTCTCGAGCACTCGTCGTTGGGTCTCTGACTCGGCGCCCTTGCGGTCGAGCTCGTCGATCAGCTCGCCTCGTTGTTGTCGCATCAGGGTCAGCAGCAGGGCGAAGGTGGTGCTGGCGATGACGAGCAGGTCCACGATCGAGGACGCGGGGAGGATCCCGGAGTACCCGAACTTGTTCCGCGGGACGTAGCTCATCGAGGCCGCCAAGAGGGCGACGGTGATGCTGAGGTAGCCGGTGCCCCGCACCGTGAGGGTCAGCCCGCCCCAGACACTCGGCACGATCAGCAGCCAGGACAGTGGCAACGACGGGTCGTAGAAGGTGCCGTAGACGCACGCCACAGCAGTGGCGACCAGACCGACCCGGTTGAGCCAGGAGCTGGCGGGGAGGATGGTCGAGCGCCGCCCGTGGAACATCACCATGAAGGTGACACCACCGACGAAGCAGAACACCGTGTTGCGCAGCACCCACCACAGCAGCACCTTGGACGGCAGCATGTCGGGTGTCAGGGACGGGAACCCACCGATGAGGCCGAGCAGGATCGAGGAGCTCACCGCCGCCAGCAGCAGGGCAGCCACGTCGTTGGGGACCCGGGGTGCCCACCCCTCGCGCGACATGTGGCGCCGGTAGAGCCAGGTCATGAGCACGGGCTGGCCGACACCGGTCAGGGCCAGCCAGATCGCCACGCCCGGGGTGTAGTCCATGGCGACAGCTGTGCCGGCGAAGACGAGGAACATGAGGGCGAGGGTCGCGCCGACGGCGCGCCGGCGGGCGAACCACACCGTGCTGAGGAGCACGAACCCCACGCCGCCTGGCGGCCAGACCTCCGCGATGCGGGGGTCGACCTCCCGGCTGTCGAGCCCCATCCAGGGTGCGATCAGGTAGCACACGGACGCGAACGCGAAGCACGAGACGAGGCGCCGCCCGGACAGGCCGGTAGGCGCGTCCGCAGCAGCGTGCGCAGACGCGGGGTCGGCTACCTCACTGGCCCGTAGCATTTGCCCCATTTCCTCCCGATAAGTTTAGGGAGGAGCGGGGTTCTTCGTAGTGATATCTGGCGATTGACGGGTCGTGTCGTCCTGGGGTCGCCGACCGGGCCGCCAGGTCGGCCCAGGTCGGTGTGCCGATTCATCAGCCGCGGGGGAGAGTCACCGTGATGGTGGTTCCTGGGCCCTCGTTGCGCTGAGCCTTGATCAGGCCGCCATGACGACGGACGATGCGCTTGCAGAGTGCGAGGCCGAGACCGGAGCCCTCGTAGGCCCCCTGCACCGAGGGGGCCCTCCTGAACGGTTCGAAGATGGCGACCTCCTCGCCCTCGGGGATGCCGATGCCGGCGTCGACGACGTAGAGGCGCACCCAGGCACGGTCGTCGCTGGGGAGGCTGCGCACCGTGATCGACGGCGTCTCGCCGGGCAGGGTGTACTTCACGGCGTTGCCGACCAGGTTGGCGAGCAGGTGTCGGAGCAGGGTCGGGTCGACCATCACGGTGTCGGGCGCGTGGATGACGAAGTCCGCGCCCGGGAAGGTGGCCGCTATCGCGTCGACGTAAGGCTGGAGTGCGATCGGCTCGGGTTGGACCACGCCCTCCCGGGCGACGTTGTAGGTGAGCCAGTCCTCGATCTCCTGGGACATCCGGTCGGTGGCATGTCGGCCTCGCTCAAGAGCCTGCTGGGCGATCCCCGAGTCGCTGTCGAGTGCGTCCACTGCCACCTCCATCCACCCCTGGACGGCTGCGAGGGGACTCTTGAGGTCGTGCGCGGCGACGGCGGCGAAGCTGGCCAGCTCCTCGATGCGACGCTGCTCGGTGGTCACGTCCCGGACGATGGCCACGACGCTGTCGGACCCGGCGTACTGCACGGGGGCAAGCTGGACGGCGAGGATCCGGACACCGTCCTCGGAGCCGTCGCGGTTGTAGGAGTAGGTGAACGAGGGCCGTTCGGTCATCCGGCGAAGCCACCGGCCGGGCTCGGCGGTGATCTTCTCCCGCCCCAGGATCAGCACGGCAGCCGCGTTGTGCAGCTGTACGACGCCCTGGGTGTCCATCAGGACCAGCGCCTCGTTGATCGACTCGAACACGGTGCCGAGCAGGCCCGCCTGGTCGAGGGCCTCCTGGCGCCGACGCACGACCTCCCCCGCGAGGTGGGCCCTCTGGTCGCGCACGAGCGAGAGGAGCAGCACCACGAACACGAACGCGGTCATCAGGCTGTCGAGCAGGAGGATGCTGGTCAGGTCCGAGGCCCCGTAGGTGTCGTTGGCCGCCGGGAGTGCCTGCGCGACGACGACCGCCAGGATGACGGTGAGGCTGTAGGCCGCCGAGGTCCAGGGGCCCAGGCTGAGGCCGGCCCAGATCGCCGGGAGCAGCACGATCCAGGTCAGCGGGAGCTCGCTGAACGTGAAGACGGCGCCGAGGCAGAGGCCGGTGACGAGCAGCTGGAGGTAGACCTCGATGACTCGCGTCGGGATGGCCTCGGTGCGGGGTCGGCGCTGGACCAGCAGCATGAGGCAGGCGCTGCCGACGAAGACATAGGTGGCGCTCGGGGCCGTCCACCAGAAGAGCTCGAGGGTGGTGCTGTCGAGCCAGATGCCCGGGCCCGGTGCGAGCGGGATGACCACCAGCGCGCCCACCACGCTGGACAGGGCGAGGTCGACGATGTCGGTGGGGCGGTGAGGGGTGAGGTTGTCGTCCCCGATCCGCCATCGGTACAGCGCCAGGGTCACGGCCGCCTGTACCACGGTGGCCAGGGCCACCCGGGCCGCGACGAGCGGGTCGCCGTCGATCGCCACCGTGGTCAGGACGTGAGCGCCGAAGGCGAGCACGACGGTGAGGGCCACCATCTGGCGACGCACTCGCCGCACGGGCCACGACCACGCGAGCAGGATCCAGAGGAACGCGACCAGGCTGTCCGCGTGGATGGAGCTGATCGTGCCGACCTGCAGGGAGGTAGCGTGTTGCAGGCTCAAGGCCCCAGGGGTCACCAAGAGGCACACCAGCCACATCGCCCACATGGAACGAACCGAGAGGCGTCGGGAAGGACGCCATGCGAGGGCATACTCGGGCACCCGATCCCCCTTCGTCTCGGGTCAGCACGCACCTGGGCAAGCACGTAAACTGGTACATCCCCACTTAGTGGAAGGTTCATGCATGTCCGTCTCACCTGGTGAGTCAGTCTTCGCCACACTGGAGCCCCACCTGGCCCGCGTCCAGAAGCCGATCCAGTACGTCGGCGGTGAGCTGAACTCCGTCCACAAGGCGTGGGAGGACACCGACGTCCGCTGGGCCCTGATGTACCCCGACGCCTACGAGGTGGGG
>JBKJON010000381.1:0-2582 GCA_046595715.1 Marmoricola sp. | reverse complement strand
GGCCGACGTTGGGCACCGAGCCCATCGTGGACGGGTCGTAGGCGCCATGGGCGCGGCAGTCGTCGAGGACGACCTGGTAGATCCCGGCGTAGGACGAGTCGGGGATCACCGCGAGGGTGTCGGCCTCCTCGCCGTCGGGTCCCCACATGTGGCCGGAGGTGCGGATCATCGCCGGCATCGAGGCGTCGATGATCACATCGCTCGGCACGTGCA
Organism: Marmoricola sp.; assembly: GCA_046595715.1. GTDB lineage: Bacteria > Actinomycetota > Actinomycetes > Propionibacteriales > Nocardioidaceae > Marmoricola. Next base: position 2,369 of record JBKJON010000381.1, on the reverse strand, counting down.
GGTTGGTGATGCCCTTGTCGGAGTCGACCATCGCCAGCTTGGGGCCGGCGGCGATGCCGCGGTCGATCGCGGCCTTGATCTCCGCGCCGTTGTCGAGCGCGTCGAGGCCCGAGAGGATCGAGCCGAGACCGTTGGTGGCCGAGAGGCCCGCCTCGGCCAGCTGCACGCCGTACTCCTCGAAGACCTCGGGCAGGAACGTCTCGACGACGTGGCCGAAGAGGATCGGGTCGGAGACCTTCATCATCGTGGCCTTGAGGTGCACCGAGAACAGCACGTCCTCGTCCTGGGCTCGCTTGATCTGGGCGGCGAGGAACTCGCGCAGCGCAGCGACGCTGAGGAAGGTCGCGTCGACGACCTCGCCCTCCTGGACCGGGACACCCTCGCGCAGGACGGTCGTCACGCCCTGCTCGTCGGTGTGCTCGATGGTGAGGAAGCCGTCGGCCTCCATCACGTGGGACTCCTCGTTGGAGCGGAAGTCGTCGGCGGTCATGTGGACGACGTTGGTCTTGGAGTCGCTGCTCCACTCGCCCATGGAGTGGGGGTGCTTGCGTGCGTAGCTCTTCACCGACGCGGGCGCGCGGCGGTCGGAGTTGCCCTCGCGCAGCACCGGGTTGACTGCACTGCCCTTGACCTTGTCGTACCGCGCGCGGACGTCGCGCTCCTCGTCGGTCTTGGGGTCACCGGGGTAGTCGGGCAGGTCGAAGCCCTGGTCCTGGAGCTCCCTGACCGCGGCCTTGAGCTGTGGCACCGACGCGCTGATGTTGGGCAGCTTGATGATGTTGGCCTGGGGCGTCTTGGCCAGCTCACCGAGCTCGGCCAGTGCGTCGTCGAGCTTCTGCTCGTCGCTGAGGCGGTCACCGAACTGCGCGATGATCCGGCCGGCCAGCGAGATGTCGCGGGTCTCGACCTCGACGCCCGCCTTGCCGGCGAACGCCTGGATGATCGGCAGGAACGAGTACGTCGCCAGCAGCGGCGCCTCGTCGGTGTGGGTGTAGATGATCGTGGAGCCGGAGGAGTCAGTCACGAGCCCCATCCTGCCCACTCACCCGCGCCTTCGCACCCCTGGCCCCGAGGTTGGCGCTCAGCGGATGTGGCGAGTCCCACTCTCCCGGGTTTGTCTGAGGTTTGTGCAACCTGGGCACGGTGAAGGCATGGACATCACTCGCACCATCGAGACCCTCACCCCGCTCGACCAGGTCTTCGCCTACCTCAGCGACTTCACCACGACCACCGAGTGGGACCCCGGCACCGTCGAGACCACGAAGAAGTCCGGCGACGGCGGCGTGGGCACCGTCTACCGCAACGTCTCCTCGTTCCTGGGCTCCAAGACCGAGCTGGAGTACACCGTCACCGAGCTCCAGCAGGGCGAGCGCCTCCAGCTGCGCGGGGTCAACAAGACGGTCGTCGCCACCGACACGATGACCTTCACCGCCACCCCCTCGGGCGGCACTTCGGTGACCTACCACGCCCACTTCGACTTCCAGGGCGTCGTCGGCAAGATCGCCCCGGTCCTCTCCCCCGTGCTCGCGGTGGCCTTCAAGAAGCTCGGCGACGACGCGAAGAAGGGCATGACGAAGGCGCTCGACCAGCTCAGGGTCGCCGGATGAGCGTGCTCTCGCGGGCGGTCGACACCGCCCTTGACCGGTCGGTCGTCCTGGGCTACTCCAAGATCGGGCTCGGCGTCCGCCGTCACCTGGCCTCCTGGCCCGACGACCCCGCCCCCGACGCACTCGCAGGCCGGCACGTGCTGGTCACCGGCGCGTCCTCCGGGCTGGGCATCGCCACTGCCGAGGGGCTCGCACGGCTCGGGGCGCACGTGCACCTCGTCGTCCGTGACCAGGCCAAGGGCCGCACGGTCGAGACCGAGCTGCGGCTCGCCGTACCCGGAGCCGACTTCCGCCTGTGGCGCTGCGACGTCGGCGACCTCGACGACGTACGCCGCTTCGTGGCCGAGCTCGGCGAGGCGTCGCTGCGGATCTCGGGAGTCGTCCACAACGCCGGTGCCATGCCGCCGAAGCGCACCACCTCGGCGCAGGGACACGAGCAGACGATGGCCGTGCACGTGCTCGGCCCGGTGCTCATGACAGACCTGCTGGTCCCGCTGCTCACCGACGACGCCCGTGTGGTCATGGTGACCTCGGGCGGGATGTACACCTCCAAGCTGCCGCTGCGCGACCCGGAGTACACCGGACGCGACTACGACCCGCCGACGGCCTACGCGCGGAGCAAGCGCGTCCAGGTCTCCCTCCTGCCCGTGCTCTCCGAGCGCTGGGGGAAGGCCGGCGTGGCCGTCCACGCCATGCACCCCGGCTGGGCCGACACCCCGGGCGTCGTCGACTCGCTGCCCGGGTTCCACAAGCTGACTGGGC
>JBKJON010000380.1:0-22773 GCA_046595715.1 Marmoricola sp. | reverse complement strand
CATGATGATCGCCTGCATCAGGGTGATGTAGACCCCGCCCAGGTCGATCACGTGCCTGTTCTGGTTGAAGTAGTTGGGGAAGTTGTTGTTGTTCAGGCGGTTGAACAGCTTGCCGGCAAGCTGGGAGAGGAAGAAGGAAGCGCCGATCGCACTGATCAGGAACGCGAGCCGGGGCGCCCCTCGTCGCCGCAACGGGCGGTAGGCGACTCTCTCGAGGGTCCAGGCCACTGATGCGCCGACCACCGCGCCGGAGAGCAGTCCGAGGACGATGATCCCCACCACGCCGTACCAGGGCGGGGCGGTGTCGCCGACCACACCGTTGACCACGAGATAGCTGCCGAAGGCCCCCGACATGAACACCTCGCTGTGCGCGAAGTTGATCAGCTGCAGAACGCCGTAGACCAGGGTGTATCCCAAGGCGATCAAGGCGTAGAGCGAACCGCGAGTGAGCCCGAGGACCAGGTAGTTCAGGAAGTCTTGCACGGGATGAATCCTCTCGGAGCACCGGTAAACAAGATGGTCACACGACGGCATCGAGTGACATACAGCACAAACAGGGGCGCCGTTGCCACCACGAATGCGGTGACAGCGGCGCCCATGCTAGTGGTCAGACGGCCTGCTAGTCAGTACTTGATCAGTTGGCCTGCGTGATGTCGCCGAGGCTGACGATCTGGCCACCCTTGACCTGGAACAGGTTGACCGTGCCCTCACCCTCGGGAAGGTCACCGTTGTCGGCGAACTTGATGTCCGCGGTGATGCCCTTGTAGTCGATCTTGTTGATCGCGTCGTTCACGGCCTGACGGGTGACCTGCCCGGCAGCCTTCGCCGTCTTGATCCCCTCGATGACGATGTTCGTGGCGTCGTAGGCCTCGGGCGAGTACGTCGACGGCGCCGTGTTGAACTTCGCCTGGTAGGCAGCGGTGAAGGCCTTCGCCGCAGGCGCAACGGTGGCGTCCTGGCAACCGCAGGACATGTACCAGCCCTCGCCGGCCTTCTTCGCGCCGTCGGTGAACACCGAGGACTTCACGCCGTTTCCGGCCATCTTGATGCCCTGGTAGCCGACGGCCACCAGTGCCTTCGCCAACTGGGCGCCCTCCGCGTCGTAGCCGGCGTAGAACATCGCGTCCGCGCCGGACTGCTTGACCGTCTGCGCGATCGGGGCGTAGTCCTTGGTCGAGACCTTGTCCGCAGCCTGGGTCACGACCGCCGTACCCTTGGCCTTGAGCTCCTTGGCAACCGCGTTCGCGACACCGTCGCCGTAGGCGCTCTTGTCGCTGACCACGATGACCTTCTTGGCCTTCTTGGCCAGCCAGTCAGCCGCTGCGGGGCCCTCGGCGAAGTCGTTGGGCATGATCCGGTGCCAGGTCTTGAAGCCCTGGTCCTGGAGCTCGCCGTTCGAGGCCGAAGGGTTGACGATCGCGAGCCCGGCGTCGCCGTACTGCTTGCCGACTGCCTGCGAGGTGCCGGAGAAGGACGGGCCGACTACACCCATGACGGTGGTGTCCTGGAGGATCTGGGCGGCTGCTCCGGGGGCCTTGGCCGGCTCGCCACCGTCGTCAGCCTTGAGCAGCTTGAGCGTGAAGCCGAGGCTGGAGTCCTTGTTGGCCTCTTCGATCGCGAGCTCGGCGCCGTTGGCCTCGTTGATCCCGAGCTGCTGGTTGTCGCCGGACAGCGGGCCCTGGAAGGCCACCGTGTACGTCTGGCTGCTCTTGCTGCCGCTGTCGCCGCCGCTGAGTCCGCCACTGCTCTTCTGGTCCGAGCTGCCACAACCGGTAAGCGCGATTGCGCCGATGAGACCGATCGCTGCCAGCTTCACCATGGGGCGAGTGCGCATGCAATTCCTCCGTTGCCGGGGCCCGTCAGGGCCACGCGTATTCAGGTCTCGGGCGAGACCGCTGCCCGAAGGTTTGTCCCAGGGGGGAGCAGAGTCAAGCGTCCCGGCCGTTCGTGGCCGAGTCGCAACATGGCCGTGACCACTGGTCCAGACATGTGGACTGGGGGCTGCCGCCGGGCAAATAGGATGCTGGGCTCCGACGGGCGGGGGTCGCCCGCTCACTCCTGGGGGCCGATCAGGTCGTCGAGCCGCTGAACGGCCTCGCGGCGAGAGACCGAGATGCTCCGCGTGTTCGACCGACGCCAGGCCACGTCTGCGAGGTCCGGGGCTTCGCCGCACCAGCCGAGGATGTCCTCGCAGCGGTTGACGAACTGCCACCGAGGGTAGTCATGGCGCCGTCGTTGACCAGCCGCGCCGCGTGTGGCCCGGTTCCGGACCGGGGCCCCCATCGGGGTGGAACAACCCGCGCAGGAGTCAAGCAGGGTGTGCCGGCACGACCTCCCGCGGCCAGTGCTTCCAGGAGTCCTGTACGACGACCCGTCCCCGGAGCCCGCACGTGGTGCACCGGTCTGATCGGATGGACTGTCGCGCGCGGCACCGACAACTCGGTGTGACTCTCCGCAGGTGCCGGCACCTGCGGAGAGCAAGGTGCCCCGGGTGGGACTCGAACCCACACTGGACGGTGTTTGAGACCGCGTCCTCTGCCGATTGGGATACCGGGGCCATGCGAGCGCTCACGCTACCGGAGGTTGTGGAGCGATAACCTCCCGGTTGTGACCGCTACTCCACCTTCCGGGCCTGTCCCGGGACCTCACCCCGGGACTCGTCCCGCTTCTGCCACGCCCTCCGTGCCCAGCGGGCGGCGCCGGGTGGTGATCGCGGAGGACGAGGCACTGATCCGCCTCGACCTCGCGGAGATGCTCCAGGAGGAGGGGTACGACGTCGTCGGCCAGGCCGAGGACGGGGAGAAGGCGATCGCACTCGTCCTGGAGCACCGGCCCGACCTGGTGATCCTCGACGTGAAGATGCCCCGTCTGGACGGCATCTCCGCCGCCGAGCAGATCGCCGGCCAGCGGCTCGCGCCCGTGGTGATCCTCACCGCCTTCAGCCAGCGCGACCTGGTGGACCGTGCCCGGGACGCCGGGGCCATGGCCTACCTCGTGAAGCCGTTCGACCAGACCGACCTCGTGCCTGCGATCGAGATGGCTGTCAGCCGGTTCTCCGAGCTGCGCCAGCTCGAGTCCGAGGTCGCCGACCTCAGCGACCGCCTCGAGACCCGCAAGGCCGTGGACCGGGCCAAGGGGATCCTGCAGCAGAGCCTGGGCCTGAGTGAGCCGGAGTCGTTCCGCTGGATCCAGAAGACCGCGATGGACCTGCGCCTCTCGATGCGCCAGGTCGCCGACGGGGTCGTCTCTCACGGCCCAGGCATGGCAGAGGAGCCCGCTCCGCCGAGCTGAGGGTCCTCAGCGGAACTGGACGACGAGCTCGGTCAGCACAGGAGCGACCAGCAGCGCCGGCAGCAGGTCGGCGACCTTGACCTGCTTGAGGTCGAGGAGGCGGAACGCGACCCCCACGAGCAGCAGCCCGCCCGTGGCGGTGAGGGCGCTGAGGTGCGCGGCGGGCACGAAGCTCCCCAGGCCGGCGCCGAGCAGCGTCAGCCCGCCCTGGATCACGATCAGCGACAGCACGCTGGCCGCGACGCCCCAGCCGAAGGAAGCCGCGAACGCGATGGCGGCGAAACCGTCGAGCGCCGACTTCAGGAGCAGCTGGTCCGCGCCGTTGCCGAGTCCCTCGTTGATCGACCCCAGGATCGTCAGGGGCCCGACGCAGAACACCAGCGAGCTGACCACGAAGCCCTGGACGAAACGCTCGCGTGCCTCACCACCGCCAGCGGCTCCGAACCGGCGTACGGCGGCCCGCTGGAGTAGTCCACCAAAACCCTCCAGCCGATCCTCGATCCGGAGCAGCGAACCAGTGATCCCACCGATCAGGACCGACCCCAGCACGATGAGCATCGGGGCCGAGGAACCGACCGCATCACTGAGCACGGAGTCGGTCACCTGCGCGGCGGAGAGGCCTGCGATCAGCAGGGTGACCAGGCCGAGGCCGTCGGTGACGACCTTGCGGGTGCGCTCCGGCAGCCGGTGGCCGACGAGGACCCCGACCGAGGTGCCGGCGAGCACCGTGACGACGTTCACGCCAGTACCGATTCCGGGGAGCACCCGATCTCCTTTAGTGTTGAACCACCGCGGCGGTTAGTCTTTCACCGAATCGCCACGCCGCCTCGCATCGGGAGAGTCGACCCGCGCGTCCACCAGCCCACTCCATGGGGCAGAGCCAACTGGCAGGTTAGGGGTTTCCATGCCGCGTCAGGCACCGCAGATCCGTGAGGCCGTACCCGAGGACGCTGCCGAGCTGCTCGAGCTCTGGGCCGTCACCGGCCGAGGCGGCCCGACCACCCCACGAGGGCTCGAGGACGCGAAACGTGCCCTGGCCAACGTGGCCGCCGACCCGGACCAGCGCCTGCTGGTGGCCGAGGCCGAGGGCAGCGTCGTCGCGGCGATGAAGCTCAGCCGTGGCCCGGTGTCCCCGCTCGTGCTCGAGTCCGTCGTGCACACCTCGTTCCTGCTCGTGCTCCCGCAGCACCGCCGTCACGGCTACGGCCACGCACTCCTGGACGCCGCCCTCACCTGGGCCGAGGAGAAGGACATCCACGACGTCACCGCGATCACCGACGGCAACCGTGAGACCAACCGGTTCTTCGCGCGCCTGGGCCTGTCCACCCTCGGGACGCTGCGCCACTCCTCGGTGGCCGGTCTGCGCAAGAAGCTCGCCTCCGAGCGTGGGCACCACCAGGGCAACCGGCACCTGGTGGAGGTGCTCGCCCAGCGACGCTCGATGCGTCGCCGCCAGACCTCCGCCTGACCCGCGACCGGGGGTCCGCAGCCCCACCTCTGCCGGGTCGGTCGTCGGTGAGGTCGGTTAGGGTCGAACGCGTGCCAGCGACGTCCTCCGCCCCTACTTCCGCCCCGTCAGCTGCGACGGGAGGCGCCCGGCCCCGGCTGCTGCTCCTCGACGGGCACTCCCTGGCCTATCGCGCCTTCTTCGCGCTTCCGGTGGAGAACTTCTCGACCACCACCGGGCAGCACACCAACGCCGTCTACGGCTTCACGGCCATGCTCATCAATGTGCTCCGCGACGAGCAGCCGACCCACCTCGCGGTGGCGTTCGACGTCTCCCGGAAGACCTTCCGCTCCGAGGCCTACGTCGACTACAAGGCCAACCGTTCCAAGTCTCCCGATGAGTTCCAGGGTCAGGTCTCGCTGATCAAGGAGGTCCTCAACGCCCTGCGCGTCCCCTTCATCGAGAAGGACGGCTTCGAGGCCGACGACATCATCGGGACGCTGGCCACCCAGGCGGTGGCCGACGACTTCGACGTGCTCATCTGCTCCGGTGACCGCGACTCCTTCCAGCTCGTCAACGACCGCACGACCGTGATCTACCCGATGCGCGGGGTCTCGGAGATGAAGCGGATGACTCCGGCCGCGGTCGAGGAGAAGTACGGCGTCCCGCCCGAGCGCTACCCCCATCTGGCCGCTCTGGTGGGCGAGACCTCCGACAACCTGCCGGGGGTTCCCGGTGTTGGCCCCAAGACGGCCGCCAAGTGGATCACCACCTATGACGGTCTCGAGAACGTCGTCAACCGCGCGGAGGAGATCAAGGGCAAGGCCGGCGAGAGCCTGCGCGAGCACCTCGGCGACGTCATCCGCAACCGGCAGCTCAACGCGCTGGTCCTCGACCTCGAGCTCCCCCTCGTGCCTGTCGACCTGGCGATGAAGCCGTGGGACCGCAAGGAGGTCCACACGCTCTTTGACGGTCTGGAGTTCCGGGTCCTGCGCGACCGGCTCTTCGAGACCCTCGAGTCGGCGGAGGAGATCGACGAGTCCGGCTTCGCCCTGGAGATGACCCGTCTCGAGCCCGGTCAGGTGGGTGCCTGGCTGGCGGCCCACGCGCGCACCGGGGAGCGGGTCGGCGTACACCTCGACGGGACGTGGGGCTCCGGCACCGGCGACGTCACGGCTCTCGCCTTCGCCACCGCCGAGGGGACCGCCGCCTTTGTCGCCCTGGAAGGCATCACCCCCGAGGACGACGCCGCCCTGGTCTCGTGGATCGGTGACCCCGCGCAGCCCAAGGTGCTGCACGACGCCAAGGGCCCGATGCTGGCCCTCGCCGCCCGTGGCTGGCCGCTCACCGGCCTGGAGCGCGACACGGCCCTCTCGGCCTACCTCGCCCGCCCCGACCAGCGGTCCTACGACCTGGCCGACCTCACCGTGCGCTATCTCAAGCGTGAGCTGAAGCAGGGCACCGTCGACGACGGTCAGCTCAGCCTGGAGGGCATCGACGAGGACAACGGCAGCGACACGGCCATGTTGCACGCCTCTGCGGTCCTGGACCTGGCCACGGCCCTGGACGAGGAGCTCGAGGGACGCGGTGGCACGGGCCTGCTCACCGAGGTCGAGCTCCCGCTGATCGACGTCCTCGCCCGCCTGGAGCAGGTGGGCATCGCGGTTGACTTCGACCTGCTGGGCGAGCTGGAGGAAGGCTTCGCGGTGCGCGTGCGCGAAGCCGCCGACGCGGCGTACGCCGTGGTCGGCAAGGAGGTCAACCTCGGATCGCCCAAGCAGCTGCAGGTGATCCTCTTCGACGAGCTCGAGATGCCGAAGACCAAGCGCACCAAGACCGGCTACACGACCGACGCCGACGCGCTCCAGAACCTCTACGAGAAGACCGGGCACGCGTTCCTCGAGCACCTGCTCGAGCATCGCGACGCCATCCGGCTGCGACAGACCGTGCAGGGGCTGCTGAAGACGGTGGCGGAGGACGGTCGCATCCACACGACCTTCAACCAGCTGATCGCCGCCACCGGCCGACTCTCCAGCACCGACCCCAACCTGCAGAACATCCCCGTCCGCACCGAAGCCGGCCGGCGCATCCGGGAGGCCTTCGTGGTCGAGCAGGGCGTGGACGGACCCGGCTACTCCGAGCTGCTCACGGCCGACTACTCCCAGATCGAGATGCGCATCATGGCGCACCTCTCCGAGGACGCCGGGATCATCGAGGCGTTCCGTTCCGGCCACGACTTCCACTCCGTGACCGCGGCGCGGGTCTTCGGTGTCGAGCCGACCGAGGTGACCAGCGAGATGCGCGCCAAGATCAAGGCGATGAACTACGGCCTGGCCTACGGCCTCTCCGCCTTCGGCCTCTCGCAGCAGCTGCACATCGACACCGGTGAGGCGCGGGGGCTGATGGAGGAGTACTTCGAGACCTTCGGCGGCGTGCGCACCTACCTCGGAGGCATCGTCGACGAGGCTCGCCGAACGGGGTTCACCGAGACCATCATGGGCCGTCGGCGCTACCTGCCCGACTTGACGAGCGACAACCGACAGCGACGCGAGATGGCGGAGCGGATGGCGCTGAACGCCCCGATCCAGGGCTCTGCCGCCGACATCATCAAGGTGGCCATGCTCAACGTCGACCGGGCCCTGCGCGAGCAGCAGCTCGGCTCGAGGATGCTCCTCCAGGTGCACGACGAGCTCGTGTTCGAGGTGGCGACAGGGGAGCGCGAGGCGCTCGAGACCCTGGTCCGCGAGCAGATGGCCTCAGCGGCTGAGCTGACCGTTCCCCTCGACGTGTCCGTCGGCACCGGGCGCAGCTGGCACGCCGCTGCGCACTGAGTCGACGCCCCGCGGGGCGACCGGCCGCTGGCTGTGCAGGACCGCGACGGCCAGCAGAGTGAGGAGCAGCACGACGTCGATGCTGAGCACGACCAGCATCAGGCCGTTGACCGAGTCGGCCAGCTGGCCCGCCACGACGACGGCGAGCAGCGCTCCCCACACGAGGAGCACCGCACGCCGTGACTGCCGCGCGAGCACGCTGTAGATCAGCAGCTGCAGCATCGACAGGACGGTGCCGAGCAGGGCGAAGAGCCAGAGCTCGTCCTGGATCGAGGAGTACTCCCCGCCCCCGACGAAGATGACCGCGAGCCCGGACAGGATCGCCGCGCCGGCTGAGGTCACGGCACCGAGGAGTACGACGACCAGCAGACTCTTGAACAGGGTGGCTCTCGCGGCGGTGGCGTCGGCCATCGAGGGGAACGCCAGCACCACCACGAACTGGGGGAGGAAGAGCACCGCCTTGACCAGGATCAGCCCGCCCGCGTAGAGGCCGGCGTCGTGGGCGTCCAGCACGTTGCGGGCCACGAGGATGTCGACGTTGGAGAGGGCGAAGAACGCCAGGAGGGTGTTCGAGTTGTGGAAGGTCTCGTGCCAGAGCGCGCGGGTGCTGTGGTCGGTCGAGTGCTCGCCGGCCGCGCGGGGGTGGCGGAGGGACCACCAGCCGACGACGACCGGGAAGTACGCCGCGAGGGCCACCCCGGACAGGGCGGCGAACTCGGTCGGCTGCCACAGGATCATGGCCGTGCCGATGAGAAGGCGTGGCACACCGGCCGCGATGTAGATCATGGCGAGCGGGAACCAGCGTCGCTCACCCTGCAGGATCCCGGCCTGGGCGCCCATCAGAGTCAGTGGGGCAGCGGCGAAGGCGGTGAGCGTCGCGGTGGGCAGGCTGTCGAGTCGGACGACCTGGTTGATGACCGGGGAGAGCACCAGGCACAGGACACCCACGCCGATCGCGGCCTGCAGTCCCACGCGCAGGATCACCTGCTCGATCTGGTGCACGTGGCCGGGTGCGGCGGCGATGCGTCGGGCGGCCGTGGCCTGCAGCGCCAGGGAGACGACCATGATGACCAGCAGCACCCCCATCAGGGCGGCGAAGGCGCCGTAGTCGCGAGGCCCGAGGACTCGTGCTGCGACGATCGTGTAGCCGTAGGTCGTCAGGTTCATGACGCCCATCGCGACGGCGATCACCGATCCGCCGCGGAGGTTCAGGGTCGGACGCTTCACACGGGTGAGGGTACGGGCAGCGGGCGGCAGAGGTGGGCAGTGGTTGGATGCGGTGGCCAGGAATCGCGGGAGGACGGGGGCAGGTCGTGACCGACTGGCGCCGCCTCCTGCCGTACGCCTGGTCCGTGGCGCTGGCCGTGCTCGTCCTCGGGCCGGCCCTCGCTCCCGGCTACGTCCTGAGCTACGACATGGTGTGGGTGCCTGATCTCGCGTTGCGCCCGGACTTCCTCGGCGTGGGGTCGGGACTCCCGCGTGCTGTGCCCTCCGACGCCGTCGTCGCCGTCCTCGACCAGGTCGTCCCCGGGATGCTGCTGCAGAAGGTGGTCCTGGTCGCCGCTCTCGTGGTCGGGGGGCTCGGCGCCAGGCTGCTGACCGACCCGACCTCCCTGGGGGCCCAGCTCGTCGCGGTGACGCTCTACCAGTGGAACCCGTTCGTGGCCGAGCGGCTGTTGATCGGGCACTGGCCGGTGCTGGTCGGGTACGCCGTGCTGCCGTGGGTGATCGTCGCCGCGCAGCAGTGGCGTACGACGGGACGGCTCCCCGCTCGTCTGTGGTGCCTGCTGCCACTGGGCTGCCTGAGTGCTGGAGCCGGACTGGTGACGGCCGTGGCGCTGCTCGCCTTCGCGGCCAGCCGCAGCCCTCGCCGGCTCGGACTCCTGGCAGCACTGGTCCTGGCCGGGAACGCGCCCTGGCTGGCGTCCGGCGTGCTGCACGCGGCGGATGCCGTCACCGACCCGGTCGGCGCGGGCGTCTTCGCGCTGCACGGCGAGGGGTCGCTGCCCGCGCCGCTCGCAGCCCTGGGTCTCGGCGGGATCTGGAACTCCGAGGTGGTACCGGTCTCCCGGACCGGAGCGGCCGGCTGGGTGTCGCTGGTGCTGGTGCTGGCGCTCGTCGGGGCCGGCCTGCGCCGTTGGGTCCGGTACGCCGGCGGCCGGGAGGTCGCTGCCTTCGCGACGTGCTGGGCCATCGGCTGGGGCGTCGCGGTCCTGACCTGGGCCGCACCGGAGCAGATGGCCTGGCTGGTGGCCCACGTGCCCGGTGCCGGTGTGCTCCGGGACGGCTCGCGCCTGCTCGCGCTGTGTGCCCCGTTGGTCGTCGTCACGGCCGGGCACGGAGCGGCCAGGTTGCTGGGTGTGGTGGTCCGGGCTGCTCGCCCGGCCACCGCTGTGGCGCTGGTGCTGGTGCCGATCGCAGTGATGCCCGACCTGGCCCTGGGACTGTCCGGCCGGCTCTCTGCCGCGGACTTCCCGGCGGACTACGCCCGTGCCCGCGGGGCGATGGTGACCGACCACGAGCCCGACGCGCCGAGCGACGTCCTGCTGCTCCCGCTCAGCAGCTATCGACAACCGGGGTGGAACCACGGCCACAAGGTCCTCGACCCGGTGGGGCGCTACCTGCAGCCAGACTTCGTCGCCGGTGACGACCTGTTCGTCTCCGGACGGCGGGTCGCGGGGGAGGACCCTCGTGCGCGTTCTGCTGCGGCGGTGCTCCAGCGAGCCACTCCCGAGGAGCGGAGTGCTGGTCTAGCCAGGCTCGGCATCGCCTACGTCGTGACCGAGCGGGCGGCCGGGCCCGCACCCGCGGTCGCGGGAGTGGTGGTGCACGACGGCTCCGAGCTGGAGGTGCGGGCGCTGCGGGACGCTGCGAGGCTTTCGGCGCCCCTGGGGTGGAAGGTCGCGATGGCCCTTGCGTGGTTGCTCTTCCTGGGATCCTTCGTGGGCGCTGAGGCGGCCTCGATTGGGCGATTCCTGAGCGTGTCCCGTCTCGATACGCGAAAGTAGAAACCGCTGTTACAGTTACCGCCGAGTCCAGGGAGGGCCTTGAATCGTGGGAACAACCATTCTTGCCACTGTCGGCAGCCTGATCGCTGGTGGCGTCGTGGCCGCCGTGACCATTGTCGGTCTCGTGAGCTCGCAGACCAGCCCCAGCGGCGCGTCGCCGACTGACGTCACCCAGCCGGTCAACATCGACTACGGCAGCAACGGCTGACCTGACTCCCAGCCCATCTTCAGGGCGCCTGTTCAGGCGTGATGTGAGGGCTTCGCCTCAGGGCACCGACGGAACCTCCGGGTCCTGGCTATCGACCCTTCTTCCGGCGAGCACCTCGCTCAGCACCAGGGCGAAGGACTCCTGGGCGTGCTGCCAGGTGAACTGATGGCTCATCGCCCGGGCGCCCTGGGCCAGACGTGAGCGCCCCTCGTCGTCGGAGAGAAGCTCGCCGAGCGTTTCGGTGAACTGTTCCGGGGTGTCGACGAGCACGCCCGAGACGTCGTCCTCGATGGACTCACGGGTCCCGCCTGCGCTGCGGTAGGCCACGGTCGGGGCACCGTGCATCCCGGCCTCGCCGACCACGAGCCCCCACCCCTCTTTCAGGGAGGGCAGCGCGAGCACCCACGCCTGCTCGTAGACCTCGTGCTTGCGCTGCTCCTCGACGTGTCCCTCGAAGACCACGCAGTCGAGGGCGCCCTGCTGCTCGGCGTACGCGTGCAGCTTGCCCTCCCACCAGCCGCTGCCCACCACGTGCAGCGTGAGGTCCGGGAACCGGGAACGGAGGACGAGCACCGCATCGATAGCGTGCTCGACCTGCTTGTGCGGCACGAGCCGCCCGACCACGGCGACCATCGGCGTCTCGGACCTCGGGGTCGCCACTGCCCTCGCGGGATCGGTGCCGTTGTGCACGACGGCGACCCGGGGGCCGCGCACCCCCAGGTCCCGCAGCTCGCCGCGCGTCGCGCGGGAGACTGCGACGTACTGGGAGCGCCGGTAGACCAAGGGCGCGAGGCGGCGCTCGATCCACCACCCCACCCTTCCCGTGAGTCCGGGGTAGACGACCGGCCACTGCTCACGGTGGACGTGGTGCACGAGGACGACCACCTCGGCGCGGGTGACCAGACGGGAGAAGAACGGCAGCCCGTTCTGGACGTCCACCACGACGTCCGCGGGGCCGAGGTCGCCACGGCGTAGGGCGGCCATGCCGGCCGGGTAGACCGACATCTTCGACCCGCGCCTGACGAACCTGACCCCGTCGATCATCTCGTCGGGGGGAGCGGCCGCGTGAGCCGCACAGAAGATGGTCACGCGGCAGTTTCGTTCGACGAGACCGGCCGCCATCTTCTCGAGGTAGCGCTCGGCTCCGCCGCCCTCCGGGTTGCGGGTGTCCCGCCAGCTGAGGAAGACGACGTGCCTGCCCGCCAGCTCGCTCGGTTCCGACATGGCGGACACGCTAGTGCCACGTGCTGTCCGCGATATGGTCGCCCGCGTGCCCACGCCCGCTGCTCGCCCCTCCCGCTGGCGGGCGACGCTCCGGCGCTCCGTGCGGTTGCTGCGCGAGTTCCGCCACGAGCAGGCGGATCCCGCGCGGTTCTACACCGCCATCGCCGAGGACTCCGTCGGGCAGCTCGGTCACTACGTCGACCTTGCGCAGCAGACGATGCTTGACGTCGGCGGAGGTCCCGGGTACTTCCGTTCGGCCTTCGAGGGTGCCGGTACGACGTACTTCGCCCTCGACGCCGACGTGGGGGAGCTGGCTGGTCTCGGCGAGATCTCGACGCGCACCGTCATCGGAAGCGGCATGCAGCTCCCGTTCGGTGACGGGGCACTGGACATCTGCTACTCGAGCAACGTCCTGGAACACGTGCGGGATCCGTGGCTGATGGCCGAGGAGATGGTGCGGGTCACGCGACCGGGCGGCACCGTCTTCATCAGCTACACGACATGGTTCGGACCGTGGGGCGGCCACGAGACCGCGCCGTGGCACTACCTCGGTGGCGCTCGCGCCCGGCGCCGCTACCGCCGTCGTCAGGGCCACGAGCCCAAGAACAAGTTCGGTGAGTCGCTGTTCCCGGTCACGGTCGCGGCGGGACTCGGCTGGGCGGGCTCCCAGACCGGCGCCGACGTGGTCGAGCTCACCCCCCGCTACAACCCCTCCTGGTCGCGCTGGCTCGTGCACGTCCCCCTCGTGCGGGAGGTGCTGACGTGGAACCTGGTGATCGTCCTGCGCAAGCGGTGAGCGGGGAGGACGAGCCGGGGGAGGAGACTGGGGCGCGACGCCTACGGAGCGCGCTGCGCCTTGTCGCGACCTGCGTCGCGCTCACCGGCCTGGCGCTGGCGCAGACCCCGGGTTTCGTCGTGGCCGACACGAAGTTCGACCTCGCGGTAGCCCCCGACGTGTTCCTCTCGCGTGCGATGCACCTGTGGGACCCGCTGGCCGCTGGTGGCCAGCTGCAGAACCAGGCCTACGGCTACCTCTGGCCCATGGGCCCGTTCTTCTGGGTCGGCCACCTCCTCGACGTGCCCGGTTGGGCGGTGCAGCGGTTGTGGCTCTCCCTCGTCATCTGTGTGGCCTTCCTTGGTGCGGCGCGGTTGGCCCGGGCGCTCGGAGTCCGCTCGGACCTTGCCTGCATCCTCGGCGGGCTGGCCTACGCGCTCTCACCGCGGATGCTCACGGTTCTCGGACCGATCTCGATCGAGGCCTGGCCGAGCGCGCTCGCCCCGTGGGTCCTGCTGCCTCTCGTGATCGGGAGCCAGCGAGGTTCCCCGAGGCGAGCAGCGGCGCTCTCCGCCCTGGCGGTGAGCATGGTCGGCGGCGTCAACGCCGTGGCCACCTTCGCCGTGATCCCCCTGGGAGCGCTCTGGCTGCTCACCCGGACGCGCGGCCCGCGCCGCCGCTCCATGATGACGTGGTGGCCGGTGCTCGTGCTGGTGGGCACCGCCTGGTGGTTGGTGCCGCTGTTCGTCCTCGGCACCTACAGCCCGCCGTTCCTCGACTTCATCGAGTCGGCGGCCAACACGACCTTCCCGACCACCCTCTTCGACACCCTGCGCGGCACCTCCGACTGGGTTCCCTACGTCGACCGCACCTCGCGTGGTGGCAACGACCTCATCCGCCTGTTCAACCTGCCGCTCCTCAGTGGGGTGGTGCTCCTGCTCGGGCTGGCCGGCCTGCTGCACCCGCGCAACCAGCACCGACTGTTCCTGGGGCTCGGGGTCATGGTCGGGCTGCTCATGGTCACGGCGGGACACCTCGGTGACGTGCAGGGCTGGGGTGCGCCCACGCTGAACTACCTGCTGGACGGCGCGCTGGCCCCCCTGCGCAACGTCCACAAGTTCGACCCCATCGTGCGGTTGCCGCTGGTGCTCGGGCTGGCGTGGTCCGTCGACCTCCTCTGGCACCTACTGCGCGCCCAGGACGGCGCTGGCGCGAGCGCACTCGAGCTGACGGCACGGCGCGCCAGTCTTCGCATCCTGATGGGGACCGCGGTGGTGGCCGTGGTCGCGGCGTCCATGCCCGCCTTCACCGGTCGCATCACACCGGCGGCTGCGGTGCTCTCGGTGCCTGACTACTGGACCGAAGCGGCCGACTGGCTGGCCGACAGCCCGGAGGAGGGCCAGGCGCTCCTGGTGCCGGGTTCCTCGTTCGGCACCTATGTCTGGGGCTCGCCACGCGACGAGCCGATGCAGTACCTCGCCCGGAGCAGGTGGGGGGTCCGCAACGCCGTTCCCCTGACGCCGCCCGGGAACATTCGGATGCTCGACGCCCTCGAGGCCCGGTTGGCGCAGGGGAAGGGGTCGCCCGGTCTCTCGAGGTACCTCAGTCGCGCGGGCATGAGCTTCCTCGTCGTACGCAACGACCTGGCGCGCGTGCCCGACATCCCGGACCCGGTGCTCGTCCATCAGGCGATCGACAGCTCGCCCGGTCTGCGGCGGGTGGCCAGCTTCGGACCCGATGTCGGGGGTGAGGCGCACCTGAAGCGGCGAGGCACACGCATCCTGATCAACAGCGGCTGGCAGAGCACGTACCCAGCGGTCGAGATCTTCGCGGTGAGCGGCACCCGTGGGTACGCCGTGCAGACGCCGTCACCTCCCACGGTCGTGGGTGGCCCCGAGGACCTCCTCGATCTCGCGGACCTGGGTGTCCTCGGCGACGAGCCGACGGTGCTCGCCAGTGACGCGGCCTCCGACGTCCGGCCGGGATCGGTGGTGCTTACGGACGGCCTGCGTGCGGTCGAACGGAACTTCGGTCGGGTGCACGACGGGACGTCGGAGACGCTCGTGCCGGGGCAGGCCCGGCGCCTTCCGAACCCGGCGCGGGACTACCTCCTGCCCCACCCCGACCGTTGGTCGACGACCGCGTTCTTCACGGGGGCCGCTGGTGTGACCGCCTCCTCGTCGATGTCCGACGCCTCTGCCCTCGGCGTGGAGCAGGCCGGCGAGCAGCCGTACGCCGCGGTCGACGGAGACCCGGGGACGTTCTGGAGGGCCAACTTCCGGGCCACTGAGGCGGCCTGGTGGCAGCTCGACCTCGAGGCCTCACAGCCGGTCCGAACGATCCGGGTCACGGCGGGACCCGACGACCGCGAGGTCATCCGGGTGCAGACCGATCACGCGTCGGTCGACTCCGTCGTCATCGGTGCCGGCGCGACCCGTGACATCGCGGTCGACGACCCGGCCACGGAGATGGTACGGATCCTCGACGACTCGGGGCGCGCCGGGAACCGGCTCACGCTGGCTGAGATCGACGTGCCAGGAGTGGAGGTCTCGCGGGTCCTTCGGCTGCCCAGCATCCCGGACGGCTGGGGCACTCCGGAGGCGATCGTCCTGCGGTCGGTCTCTGACGCGCGGCGGGGATGCGCCGAGATCGACGGGGACGTCCGTTGTGTGGCCGGCCGAGATGTCTCGAGCGAGGAGGAGGGCGAGTTCCACCGCCAGCTGCAGCTGACGGAGGCGCACTCCTACACGGCACGCCTGGACGCGACCCTGCGCGAGGGACCCGCCCTGGCCCGCCGCGTGTTCCAGGACCAGCCGGTGAACCTGAGTGCGAGCTCGACCGGCACGCCCGACCCTCGTGGCTCGGTGCTGGCCGCTGTCGACGGTGACACCAGCACGACCTGGACGGCCGAGTCCGATGACCGGCAGCCCTTGCTGACCCTGAACTGGGTGGACCTACGTCGGGTGACTGGGCTGCAGGTCAGCGTCTCGGCCGACACGTCGGCGCAGGCCCCGACCGAGATCGCCCTGACCTGGCCCGGCGGGCGGCGGACGGTGCGGATCGGCCAGGACGGAACGGTCTCCTTCCCCGCCATCCGCACGCGGCAGCTGACCATGCGGGTCCTTGACTCCGAACCCGCCCAGAGCCTCGGGTTCGACTCGCTGTCTGCTCCCGTCCCGATCGGCATCACGGAGCTGCGGGTGACCGGAGTGCCCTACCTGCCGGTGGCGATCCCCACCACACCCCTGGCCCTGCCCTGCGGGTCCGGCCCGACGCTCAGCGTCGACGGGCAGCTGCAGCAGACTTCGGCTGAGGTGAGCTTCGCGCGGCTGGCCGCCGGCGAGAGCGTGGAACCGAAGCTGTGCGGGTCGGCGCAGGTGAGCCTGCGCTCGGGAGCCAACGACGTCGACGTCGTCGGGTCCGACCTCCTGGTGCCTCGATCGGTGGTCCTCTCGACGAGCCCGCTGCTCCCGGCTGTGACCGACCTGAAGTCGTCCGGGAACCTCGCTCCCTCCGAACGCGCGGTCCAGCCCGTGACCGGAGGCGGTCTGGTGGTCCTGCGCCAGAACACCAACCCCGGGTGGAAGGCGAACCAGGGCGGCACCGAGCTGGCTCCACTCGTGGTCGACGGCTGGCAGCAGGCCTGGCGAGTGGGACCGAGTGATGACCCCGTTGCCCTGACCTTCGGCCCCGACCGCTTCTACCGAGGGGCCCTCCTCGCCGGGTTCCTCGCCCTCGGCCTCCTGGTGCTGCTGAGCTTCCTGCCGCTCCGTTGGTGGCGCGGCAAGGAGGCGGCTCCTTCGGCCCCCGGTGTGTGGCCGGCGCCGGTGCTGGCCGGTGTCGGCCTGCTGGTGTCCGGGCTGCTCGCCGGCTGGCCCGGGCTCGCGGTCGGCGCGGTCACGCTCGTCGTGGCTGACGTGGTCCGTCGGCGGTGGTCAGCTCTCGCGCCCTGGCTGTTCGGGGCGCTCGGGCTCCCGCCGGCCATCGCCTACGCGCTGCGTCCCTGGGGCGGTGAGGGAGCGTGGGCCGGTGGCCTGGCCTGGCCGCACTACTTCGTGGTCGGTGCGGTGGCAGCGCTCTGTGCGCTTCCCGGTGGTGCCTCCTCGGCCCGGCCGAGGTTCTTCAGCCGCAGGCCCGGCTTCTCCACCAAGCGGTAGAGGAGCTCGGAGGCTGCGAGGCTCAGGGCCACCGTCACCAGCCACAGCTGGAGGCCGTCGCCGGAGAACAGCTGGTGGCCGAGCATCCGGCGCACGAGGTCGAGCACCACGAGGTGGATGCAGAACGTGCTGAACGAGATCTGCCCCAGGTGGCGCAGCCAGGGCGTGGACATCAGGCGTGCGTATCGACTGCCCGGTGCGGTGAACAGGCCGGTGAGCACGACCAGGCCGGCGATCGCGGCGTAGGTCAGGTGCTTGAAGACGGACTGGGTCGGAGTGGCCACGAGCAGGACGGTGGGTCCGCCCAGGGGAGTGGCCGCGGCCAGGATCAGCCCGGCGGCCAAGGTCCAGCACACGCCGGGCAACCGAGCAAGGATGACGATCCCGCCCAGGACTCGCGAGGTCGAACCCGTCTGGTGCAGGACGTGGGCGGTCGCGAGGGCGATGCCCACCAGGAACCAGGTCAGCTGGGCCGGCAACCACAGGAGCGGGTTGCCGCTGGTCACCCGGTCCGTCACGGCGGCGAGGTCGACGATCCACCAGCAGCTGAACAAGGCCCCGGCCACCAGGAGCGGGAAGATCCTCCGGGGGAGCACCGCCGAGCGACGGCCCAGCAGCAGGGCCATCACCACGGGCAGGACCAGGTAGAAGGTCACCTCGACCGCGAGGCTCCACATCTGGGTGAGTCCCTGCGGCAGGCGGGCCGTGAAGAAGACGTCGCTGAGGGTGAGGGCCCGGAGCCACCCGAGGACACTGCCGCCGAAGTCGTTCTCGCCGATGAGCAGCAGGGCCAGGACGACCGTCACGGCGTACACCGGGTAGATGCGCACGAGACGCTTCCAGTAGTAGCGCCCCGTCGAGGGATGCCTCGCACCCACGGCCGCGCGGGCAAGGTAGGGCCGGGACAGCAGGAACCCCGACAGTACGAAGAAGAGGGCGACCCCGACGTCCAACCGGGACAGCAGGGCGCCGACGATGCCGTGCCGGACGTAGTCCCCGGACTGGAACGCGACGTGGGTGGTGACGACGCCCAGCGCCCCGAAGGCACGCAACGTGTCGAGCACCGGGAACAACGGGCGCTGCTCGAGCCGGGACTCGGTGGGAGACTCGAGCCGGCTGGACACGGCTTTGGTGCTGCTCATGAAATGCCTCCGGGGACGGGCTGGCCCACCTCGATCGTATCGACGCAGAGAGTGGTGCCCGCATCGAGTCCGTCCACCCGGATCGAGTCGAACGTCCCGCTCACGCGTGCGTAGAGACTGCGAGCACCGGGTTCGACCTGCGTGATCACCTGATCGTCCCCAGCTGTGATCCTCACCCGGGAGCTGTTGCTCGAGAGGTAGCCGATCCGGAGCCACCATGTCCATGGGAACGCGCGTCCGTCCAGCGGGATCTCCAGGCCTTTAGCCGTGACCCGCCAGCCACAGTCGTCCCGTGGCCCCGGTCGCGACAGCACACCCGGCCTGATCAGGGCCGGCGTGAGCCCGCCGTCTGGCGTCACCGCCATCAGCCGCGACGAGGTGTCAGGGAAGAAGGCTCGGTCCGAGACGAGCGGAACCAGGTTGCTCAGGCTGTTGTCAGGCGCGAATATCCCCGGGATCACCGCGTCGGGGAGGGCCTGTTCGGCGAGGTCTACGGCACCGTAGGCACGCATCTCGGCTGCGAGTCGGTGCACGTAGCTGTCACTGGCGTTCTGCGTGTGCCAGATGTTCACGTACACCGCGCTGCTCACCAGGCTCGAGGTCACCACCAGGGCCGTGGCCGTGGCGACGACGGGTCCGCGCGCCTCGAGCAGGAGCAGGTCGCTGCGCTGCTCGCTGGACTCCACGGCTCCGAGCAGCGGCATGAACGCCAGACCGATCGCCAAGGCCAGGACGCAGGTGGCATCGGTGAGATAGCGGTACTCGAGTCCGATGAGCGCGCCGTACTCCAGGCCGCGGCTGGACACGAGCAGGGCGAGGAGCGCGACCAGGTAGCCGGCCAGCAGCAACCAGGCACGCAGCGCCCGGCGACGCCGCAGCAACGAGTAGGCCACCACCAGGGCGACGACGACCCACGTCGCGTGGACCGCGGTGACGGGCGGGTCGGCGAGGGCGTTCGGCGGCGCGATCGACGACCAGTGCCAGGGGCCACCGACGGTGCCAGTGAGAAAGGCGGAACCGAGCATGGTGGCGGCGACGCCTCCCACCAAGGACAGACTGGGGGTTTCGAAGGGCTGCGAGACCTGGGTGACGTAGTAGGCGACGTACGCGAGCACCGCGAGGGTGCCGACGAGCGTCGCCGGCCAGTATCGGGCAGCGACGAACCTGGCTCGTGCGACCAGTCCTCCGGTGGCGAAGTAGGACATGGCGATGAAGGCGAGGACGGGAAAGATGAGCAGTCCCTTGACGTCGAAGGCGAGCCCGAAGGCGACCCCGCCGAGCGTGGCCAGGATCCAGCGCCGTCCGCCGCCTCGCAGGTGGAGCACCCAGGCGCCCACGGCCAGGAAGAGCCCGGCCTGGATGGTGATCTGGGTCAGGCATGCCGTCCACCACATCAGAGCCGGCAACGTGATGGGGGAGAAGAGATAGAGGGCGAGCGGCCCGAGGATGCCCCATCGAACGCCGAACAGCGTCATCAGCATCCACAGAGCCGCAGCACTGGCGACGGCCTGCAGCGCGATGGTCAGGGTGCAGGCCAGACCCCAGTTCAGCTGGCCCGAGGACTCGACGACGAGGACGAGCAGCCGACCCCCGGGCATGAGGTGGCCGTTGTAGGGGGTGAACAGGTCGCCGAGCCCACGGTGGTCCTGGGCGTCCCGCAACATCTTGTAGTCGTCGAGGTAGAACCAGCTGGGGAAGAGGGCCCAGGCCCGGAAGCCGAGCTGCGCGAGGATCATCAGGCCCCCGGATGCCATGATCAGACGAGGATTCTCATTCACACCACCGACGGTCACTGTCGCGCGATGGGCCCGTAGAACACGCTGCCGCACTCGGCCTCCTCAGCCGCGAACTATGCCACAGGCCAGCCGTTTGAACCCGTCGGTAACAAAGCGCACCGGATGCTGTCCTGCCACGTGTTCTTGCGCTACGGTGCGGCGACGAGGTTCTGGGAGGGACTGACATGCGCAAAATGATTCCCGTGCTGTTCGGCTTGGGTGGGTTTCTGCTGGTGGCTGGTCTGGTGGCGCTGCTGTGGGCGCCAGGAGTGGCCAAGAAGACTCCGATCGACGTCACGTCGGTCACCCACCTCAGTGGGGAGGCCGCCAAGCTGAACGTCGCGACCGGCGAGCTGGAGTCGAACCCCGTCAAGGCCACCAGCATCACCAAGAGTGACTCCAAGGTCTCCGACGGCGACGTGGTCGCCTTCACCAACAGCTCGTGCCTGCTCATCGACACGAACAACCCCCCGGACTGCGTCGACGGCAACGACGCGCGCCTCATCTCGGCCAGCACCGATGTCTTCGCCACCGACCGCGTGACGGCGCTGGCGGTCAACAAGAGCAAGTACCTGCCCGCGGAGGCGGTCCCGCACGAGGGCGTCATCAACAAGTGGCCCTTCGACAGCGAGAAGAAGACCTACCCCTACTGGGACGGCACCGCCGGTAAGGCGGTCGACGCCAAGTACGTCCGCACCGTGAAGGTCCGCGACCTCGAGACCTATCTCTACAAGGTGGAGCTCACCGGCGCCCCGATCGAGATCGCAGCCGGCGTCGACGGCACCTACGACGACGTCAAGGAGCTCTACATCGAGCCGAAGACGGGCGCGATCATCAACCAGGTCGACGACCAGCAGCGGACGCTGGCCAGCGGCGACCCGGTCCTCGACCTCCAGCTCGCCTTCACCGACGCCCAGATCAAGACCAACGTCGACGACGCCAAGGACAACATGGGCTCGCTCTCGCTGCTGACCACGACGATCCCCCTGGTCGGGATCATCGGTGGCCTCCTGTGCCTCATCGGCGGTGCCCTGCTCCTCCTGAGGGGTCGTCAGGGCGGCGAGACCGACTCGGGTGTGTCCCTGCGCAAGCCGGCGCACGTCTGAGGCACCGGTCAGGGCGCGGTCAGGGTCGTCACGAAGATGGCCGAACCCGGCGTCAGCATGCCGCGGACCCGGCTCCAGCCGCCCCAGGTGCGGTCGTGGTCAGCGGGCCACTCGGGTTCGTGCAGGTCGGCGATGACGAAGCCGTGACGCGAGAGCGTGCCCACCCAGTCGCCGAGGGTGCGGTGGTGCTCGACGTACCTCGTGGCGCCGGTCTGGTCGTCGACCTCGACGTAGGGCGTGCGGTCCCAGTAGGACTGTGAGGCCACCAGCCCCTCCTCGGTGGGGTCGTCCTGGAACATCCAGCGCGTGGGGTGCGTGATGGAGAACGCGAAAACCCCTCCCGGTCGAAGCACGCGCGCGACGTCCGCCACCAGGGCCGGGGCGTCAGCGACGAACTGCAGGGCGCCGAACGCCGAGAAGACGACGTCGAAGGTGTCGTCCCCGAACGGCATCTGCGCGGCGGACGCACACAGGGTGGGTACGACGACCGCATGTTCCTCGTCGATCCGGCGGCTGTGCTGAAGCTGCCGGTAGGACACGTCGATCCCGACCGGCCGGCCACCACGGGCCAGCACCCAGCGCGAGCACTGACCGGCACCGCAACCGATCTCGAGCACGGCTCGACCGGCCACGTCCCCGAGGGCCAGCACGTCGTCCTCGCGCAGGCCCTCGGGTCCCCACAGGAACCCGGCGTCGCCGAGGTACTCGCCGTGCGTCGACTGGTACTCGTCGGCGTAGGCGTCCCAGTCGGCACGGTTGGCCAGCAGCGACTCGGCCTCGTCGACGGGGCGTCGTTCGGGTCGGACTCCAGACACCTCCGAAGGCTAGCCGCCCGGATCGCGCATGACAGGGTCGGGGGATGGACGACATCTCGACCTTCGTGCGTCCGCTCGAGGGTGGTCACAGCGGGGAGACCTTCCTGGCGGGTGCTGCCGGGGAGGAGACGGTGGTCAGGATCTATGGCGGTCGTTCGGCCCTGCGGGGCCCCCTCGCCCCGGAGATCGACGCGGCCGTCCTGGAGCTGGTGCGCGGTCTGCTGCCGGTGCCCGACGTGCTGGAGGTACGCCGCGGCGACCTGGAGGCGGACCTGCCCGGACTGCTGGTCACCTCGCTGCTCCCCGGCGCACGACTCGACCTCGTGCTGCCCGGTCTCGACGCCCAGCAGCAGATGGTGGTGGGAAGCCAGCTCGGCACGATCCTCGGTCGTCTGGGCCACATGGTCCAGCCCAGGGCCGGGATCTTCGCCGACCGGCTGCTGGCCGTCGACGAGCTGCCCGAGCACCTGCGAGAGCTGCCCGCCTGGGTGCGCTGGCACGAGGGCAGGCTCGGGGCAGGACTCGTGGAGGGACTGCTCGGCGTCGCGGAGGACGCCCAGGACCTCCTGGACGAGGATCGCAGCGTGTGCCTGGTGCATGCCGATCTCAACTCCAAGAACGTGCTCGTCGACCCGGTGAGCCTCGAGGTGACCGGCGTCCTCGACTGGGAGTTCGCCCACGCGGGGTCGCCGTACTCCGACCTCGGGAACCTGCTCCGTCTCGACCGCGCACCCGCCTTCGAGGAGTCCGTCCTGAAGGCCTACCGCGCCTTCATGCCCCCGACGCCGGACGACCTCCTGGAGCGCGCTCGCGCCGCGGACCTCTTCGCGCTGGTGGACCAGGCCGCGCGAGCCGGGGACAACGAGATCGTCGTGGCGGCCAGGGCGTTGCTCTCCGTGGTGGCCGCGACGGGCGACCTGCACGCGGCAGTGCCGAAATCGTGACCGACCGGGGCAATCGGAATCGCGATCCCGGCGACGCGCTGAGGTCGTGG
>JBKJON010000345.1:0-5222 GCA_046595715.1 Marmoricola sp. | reverse complement strand
CCACGACCTCATCGCCCGGCTTGAACACCCCGCCGGCCACCATGCCGGCGTAGCCGCGGTAGTCGTGGAACGCGTCCGACTCCCCGTGCAGTACGTCGTACGCCCCAAGTCGGACGCGTTCCACGACTACCGCGGCTACGCCGGCATGGTGGCCGGTGGCGTGCTCAAGCCCGGCGACGAGGTCGTCGTTCTCCCCAGCGGGATGACCAGCAAGATCGCCGGCATCGACCTCTTCGACCAGGAGATCCCCGAGGCCTTCCCGCCGATGTCGGTCACCGTGCGCCTCGAGGACGACGTCGACGTGAGCCGCGGTGACATGATCGCTCGGATCAAGAACGCGCCGAAGCCCAGCCAGGACATCGACGCGATGATCTGCTGGATGACCAACGAGCCACTGCGCAAGGGCCAGAAGCTCGCGATCAAGCACACCACACGCAACGGCCGCGCGCTGATCAAGGACATCCAGTACCGCCTCGACATCAACACCCTGCACCGCGACCAGGACACCAAGGAGCTCGGCCTCAACGAGATCGGCCGCGTTCAGCTGCGCACCACGGTGCCGCTGCTCTGCGACCCCTACTCGAAGAACCGCACGACGGGGTCCTTCATCCTCATCGACGAGGCGACTGGCGTCACGGTCGGAGCAGGAATGATCAACAGCGGCGCGTAGGCGTGCCGCTGGGCGTACGCCGCGGGTTGCGCGAAAGCATTCAGTGGGCGTGAGCGACAACAGGCGGCCCGGGAAGCTGAACCCTTACTCGTGCCGCCCGTAGTCGTCCTCGTAGCGACAGATGTCGTCCTCGCCGGTGTAGCCGCCCAGCTGCACCTCGACGATGACCAGCTCCTCGGTGCCCAGGTTGCCGAGGCGGTGCTTCGCCCCGAGGGGTACGTCGATCGACTGGTCGTGCTTGACGACCGTCTCGACGCCGTCCACCTCGCAGGTGGCCTCACCCTGGATCACGACCCAGTGCTCGGACCGGTGCTCGTGGGTCTGCAGCGACAGCCGCGAGCCCGGGTTCACGTGGATGCGCTTGATCTTGTAACCCTCGGCGACGTCGATGACGTGCCACGAGCCCCAAGGCCGCTCTTCGGAATCGAGACTCATGGCGTCAAGATATCCGGCGAGTAGCCGCATGCGAAGAGGTGGGTCACTAGTCCTGGGTCAGCATCGTGGCGCCGAGTCCGACCATCATCACGCCGCCCGTGACCCCGAGCCGATCGAGCCGGGCCGGCTTGCGGGCGAACCAGTCGCGCGCCTTCGAGGCCGCCAGCGCCCAGACGCTGTCGGAGCAGATGGCCATCGCGCCGAACACGACACCGAGCAGGACCATCTGCAGGCCGATGTGACTCGCCCCGGGGTTCACGAACTGCGGCAGGAAGGCCACGAAGAAGACGATCGTCTTGGGGTTCGTGAGGCCTACGACGAAGCCCGTGCGCAGCGAACGACCCCTCCCCGACTGCTCGACCGGCCTCGCCATGGCTGCCCGCGCGTCGGCCCGGTGGCGGATCGCCTGGAGACCGAGCCAGATGACGTAGATCGCCCCGACGACCTTCACCACGGTGTACGCCGTGGAGCTGGCCGTGACCACCGCGTCCAGCCCGACCGCGATCAGGACGACCTGGGCCGTCACGCCCAGCCCGTTGCCGGCCACGGAGAGCAGAGCGTCGCGTCGACCCACGGTCAAGGCGCGGCCGATCGTGAACAGCAGGCTGGGTCCGGGGACCTGGATGAAGAGGATCGAGGCCACGAGGAAGGCGATCCACTGGTTGGTGGTGGGCACGACCACATTGTCCACGAGATACGCCCCTTTCGCCCGGACTAGACCGACCATCAGGTTCTGGACGGCCCTATTACTCCTTGCAGGGGTACCAATCTAGGCTCGTAGTTCGACGCCGCTTTTAGTGGATATTGAGTCAACTCGGGGGATTCGGATGGCAGCATCTGTCGCTCAAGCGACGCGAGTGAGCGCTTCACCTCGCGGGGCGCTTCGCTACATTCCGACCGTTGCCTTCGGCGCGGACCTGGTGCTCATCACCTTCAGCGTCTTCGCCGCCATCTTGGGCCGCGAGTTCGTCAAGTTACCGACCGTGGTGCCCGACGTACAGGTCGGTGACTCGCTCGACGTCGCCGGTCCGGTGATGATCATCGGCTGGGTCGCTGCCATCTTCTTGTTGGGCGGCTACCGCCACGAGGTGTTCGGCGCCGGGGTGGATGAGTACAAGCGTGTCATCAACTCCTCGTTCCTCACCGCTGCCGCGGTCGGCATCGGCTGCTACCTCCTGCGGTTCCAGCTCTCGCGCGGGTTCTTCGTGCTGGCCTTCGCCATCGGCATCCCGACGCTGGTCCTGGGCCGCTTCCTGCTGCGCCGCAGCGTCCAACGGGCCCGCAAGCTCGGCTCGCTCCAGCACCGCGTGGTCATCGCCGGAGCCGAGGGACACGTCGATGAGATCGCCGCTGTCCTGGGGCGCGAGACCTGGCTCGGCTACCACGTGATCGGCGCCCTGACCCCCGAGCCCGGCGAGCGTACCGCCACCCACTCCGGCGTCCCGCTGCTCGGCTCCTCGCGCTCCATCGCCCAGGTCGCCATCGACGCCGAGGCCGACGTCGTCTTCCTCGCCGGTGGCGCCTTCGACTCCTCGGTCGACATGCGCCGCCTGGCCTGGGACCTCGAGCACGAGGACATCGCGGTGGTCCTGGCCCCCAGCGTCACCGACGTCTCCGCCGAGCGCATCAGCGTGCGCCCCGTCGGCGGCATGCCCCTGATCCATCTCGAGAAGCCCCGCTCCGCCGAGGCCGTCCGCCGCGCCAAGCGCACCTTCGACATCCTGGGCACCCTGGGCCTGCTCCTGATGTTCTCGCCGATCTTCGCCTTCAGCGCCTTCCGGATCTGGGCCTTCGACCGCGGCCCGATCCTTTTCCGCCAGACCCGGGTGGGCCGCGACGGCGCGACCTTCCACTGCTGGAAGTTCCGCACCATGGTCACCAACGCCGAGGAGCTCCTGGCCGACCTGCACGCCCAGGAGGGCTACACCGGTGGCCTGTTCAAGATGGAGAACGACCCCCGCATCACCGGGCCCGGCAAGTGGCTGCGGCGCTTCTCCCTCGACGAGCTCCCCCAGCTCGTCAACGTCTTGACCGGCGACATGTCACTGGTCGGACCCCGCCCACCACTGGCCCACGAAGTCGCCCAGTACGACGACGCCATGGCCCGACGACTCCGCGTCCGCCCCGGCATGACCGGCCTGTGGCAGGTCTCCGGCCGCTCCGACCTCTCCTGGTCCGAGACCATCCGCCTCGACCTCTACTACGTCGACAACTGGTCCATGTTCCAGGACCTGACCATCCTGGCCCGCACCTTCGGCGCCGTCCTCGGCAGCCGCGGCGCCTACTGATCCCTCGCACCCGCGGTATCTCCGTCACGGCCAGACTCGTCAGCCGCGGCGCCGCACGCGGACTCGCCGTGCCACTCATTTGAGAGCCGCAGTGGGGAAGTCGACACAGGCGTACGTTTTGTCCGTGCGCAGGAACCCGGACGTTGGGCGATCTCGACGTCGCTCAGATCGGCCCGCGAGCTGGGCGCGCACGTCGACACCGCGCGGCCGGCACGCCCCTTCGGGGGCGCCACCACACCACCGTGATCGGAGCGATTGACCACCCAGGCCCACGAAGCCTGACACCCGAAGAAAGCTAGCTAGCGCCGACGACCACTAGGTTCGCGATTTGAGGCCGCGCCGGGAGATCAACTTCAGGACGAAGGGGATGTCTTCGATGATGTACCGGCGAAAGAGGCGTCTCGGCTCCATCACGAGCCGGTATGCCCATTCAAGACCGAAGCGCTGCATCCAGCATGGAGCGCGGCTTACCTCACCGGCGAGCATGACGATCGCTGCGCCACAGCCGACGAACCACACCGCGGGGAACTCGCGCCGCAGCTCGCGCACCAGCAGATCCTGCTTGGGAAAGCCAAGGCCCACGAAGACGATGTGGGGATTGTGGGCTCGAATGACACGGCGGACCTCGGCCTGCTGCTGCGGATTCTTCTCGAAGCCCATGGGTGGACAGTGATGACCTAGTTGCCCCTCGCGCGTCGTTGGGACATCAGCCTTGAGCTTGCTCACAGCAGCCTCGCCGGTAGCGGCCGACGTGCCGCCGAGCAGAAATACCCGCCGGTCGGCCAAGACTGCGGCTCGCGCCAAGGAGTGGATGAGGGAGGAGCCCGTGACTCGCTCCGGCAGCGGAGTGCCCTGAAGACGACTGGCAAGCACCACCGGGAAGCCATCGGCTAGGACGAGCTCCGCATCAGCCAGATGCTTGAGGTCTGGCAACTGGAGCTGACGAAGAATGTCCACGTTGGGCGTGATGACGTGCCCCCCGCGTCCTTCTGCCAGCCCTCCGAGGACAGCCTCGACTGCCTCTCCCTCGGTGACGGGGTCGAAGCCAACTCCCGCAATGAACACCCGGCCACCCCCGGGCTCCGGAGTCAGTCGTTGGCCCGGAACGCATACTTCGGTGCGCCGGTTCACCCTCGTCCTCGGTCCGCGGTGCCCGCTCAAGACCTTGATATCACTCATGCCCTCACCCCTGCGCGACATGTCGGTGACCGTCTTGTGAGCTTTTCGCAGCCGAAGTGCATGGCAGTACGACAGTTCAGATTCATGTGGGTTCCCCGAAGATGATTGAGCCCGACCCCCTCCCGTCTTCCGAACCTAAGCCATGAATGTGTCTTTTGGGTATCCCTCGAGTGAACCGATCGAGATGCTGGACACTGGGACAGTTCCGACGAGTTCACTCACACACGTGCCGATTGCGTGTCTTTGACACGATACAATACATTTAGTAACTTAAGCTTCCTCTATGACTTTCGTAACTTATGAGTGAGCCGGGCCGGCACTATGTCCCGACGACTTGCAGGATTGGTGGATAATCCCCACCGTGACCTCGAGTGCCGGCGCGCCCATGGCTCCCGCAGATCCGACCCGGCAGTCGAGCGACGTCGAGAGAGACCAGAGACGATCGTTCCACGTATGGGCAGCGTCGTGAGCCCTGCGCACAACGAATCTGCGGTCATTGGACGTTGTCTTGAAGCCCTGGCTCGGCAGAACCTGGCCTCGCGACTCGAGGTCGTGGGCGGCGCCAACGGCTTCGAGGACGCGACCATTGAGGTGGCTCTCGGATTCCTGGACCAACCACCTGGGCTCGCAGTCCTCGACCTGCAGTCCCC
>JBKJON010000309.1:0-8772 GCA_046595715.1 Marmoricola sp. | reverse complement strand
CGATGGAGCGTGGCTTCGTCCTCGCCGACGAGCGCTGCCCTGCTCCTCGTAGCCGAGGCCCTCGGTCACGGGGCCCCGACCCACGGCGACGAGCAGCAGGTCGGCGTCGTAGGTCTTGCCGCCCTCGACGGTCACCGTGACGCCGGTCTCGGTGGTCGCCACCGACTCGAACCGGGTGCCGGTCGCGAACGTGATCCTGCGCTTGCGGAACGCCCGCTCGAGGGCCTTCGAGGACTGCTCGTCCTCGAGGGCCAGCAGGTGGGGGAGGGCCTCGATGATGGTCACGTCGGCGCCGAAGGAGCGCCAGACGCTCGCGAACTCGCACCCGATCACGCCGCCACCGAGCACGATGGCCGAGGCAGGTACGGAGTCCAGGCGGAGCGCCTGCTCGGAGGTGAGCACGCGAGTGCCGTCGATCTCGAGGCCGGGCAGCGTCTTGGCGTAGGAGCCGGAGGCGAGCACGACCGCCTTCCCGACGTACGACGTGCCGTCGACCTCGACCGTGCGCGGCCCCGAGAGGCGCCCGGTGCCTTCGACGACGGTGATGCCCCGTCCCTTGATCAGCCCGGTCAGGCCCTTGAACAGACGGCTGACGACGCCGTCCTTGTAGGCGTTGACCCCGGGCATGTCGATTCCCTCCAGGGTGGCGTGCACCCCGAACTTCTCGGAGTCGCGCGCCGCGTCAGCGACCTCGGCGGCGTGCAGCAGTGCCTTGGTGGGGATGCAGCCGACGTGCAGGCAGGTGCCGCCGAGCTTGTCCTTCTCGATGAGGGCCACCGTCAGCCCCAGCTGCGCGGCGCGCAGCGCACACGCGTAGCCACCGGATCCTGCCCCTAGGACCACGACATCGAACTCGTTGCTCTCCGGCACGTCTGCCTCCTCCCGCGTCTTGTCGACCTTCATCCAATCACTCGGCCGCGGCGCGGTCGAAAACAGATCGACTTAGCGCGTGAGATGACCGCAGATGCAGCACACTTGGGCGCATGGGTTTGATGGACAGATTCCGGAGAAGTGGAAGGGGTGGCACTTCCGTCGGCGGGGGTGGCACCACCCGGTCCTCCGACGACGCTGACCAGCGCCATCTCCTGGATTTCGTGGAGACGCGCCGCGGGGTCGAAGGTTTCGTCGAGCCCCGGACCACCGTCACCGACGTGACGCTCCTGCTTGTCGCGCACGACGGCGAGTGGACGCGACGCCGGGTGCCCTCTGTGCACTGGGCGCACGAGTTCTCGAACCGCAACGGCGTGCCGAGCTATGACGCCGCCCTGGTCGGGATCCCGGACCGCATGCGCGCGTGGAATCGCCGCGAGAAGGAACGGCAGAAGAGCCAGCTCCGGCGCGACGTGGGCAACGCGGACGACGCGGAGGGCTAGGCGGTCTCGACGGTCTCGGTCTGGTCGGCCAGCGCCGCGGCGTAGGCCACCAGGGTCGCGATGGCGTAGCCGGTGCCGCCGGACGGGACGTGGCCCCACGGGCCGCCGGTGTTCCACGCCGGACCGGCGATGTCGAGGTGGGCCCACGGCTTGTCGCCGACGAACTCGCTCAGGAACGCGGCCGCGAACAGCGCCGAGCCCCAGCGCACCCAGTTGTGCTGAAGCAGGTCGGCGACTTTGCTCTCGCGGACCGCGTCACGGCTCTCGTCGGGGATCGGCAGCCGCCAGAGCATCTCGCCGGAGGTCGCTGCCGCGGCGGCCACGGCTCTCGTCGTCTCGTCGTCACCGAAGAGCCCGGCGACCTTCTCGCCCAGGGCGACGATGCAGGGACCGGTCAGCGTGGCGACGTCGATGATCGCGTCGTGGTCGCCCTCGACCGCCATCGCGATCGCGTCGGCGAGGATCAGGCGTCCCTCGGCGTCGGTGTTGGTGACCTCGACGGTCTGGCCGTCGTACATGGTCAGCACGTCGCCGGGGCGCATCGCGGCGCCGGAGACCATGTTCTCGGCCATCGGGGCGTAGGTGGTGACGGCGACGGGCAGGCCGAGCTCGGCGATCGCGAAGGTGGCGTTGAGCACGGCGGCCGCTCCGCCCATGTCGTACTTCATCGTCGCCATCGAACTGCCGGGCTTGATGGTCAGGCCGCCGGAGTCGTAGGTGATGCCCTTGCCGACCAGGGCCACGCTGGCGCGCGCACCCTCGGGCTGCCAGGTCAGCTTGACCAGACGGGGCGGGTTGGCCGAGCCCTGGCCGACGCCGAGGATCCCGCCGCAACCGAGGTCGGTGAGCTCCTCCAACCCGAGGACCTCGATCCTGACCTTGGGCTTGCGTCCACGGCCGGTGAGCTCCTTGCCGAGGGCGAGGACCTGGTCGGCGAACAGCTCGGGGGTGAGGTCGTTCGGGGGCGTGTTGACCCAGTCGCGCGCACGGTTCACGAGGTCGCCTACGGTGCGGGCGGCCTCCAGGGCGCTGACTGCATCCTGCCGACGGGCCGCGTCGCTCAGGATCGAGACCTCGGCCAGACCCGCCTCGTCGGACCCGGACTTGTAGCGCTTGAAGGAGTAGCCGCCGGAGATGAACCCGTCCGCGACCGCCCGCACCTGGTCGGCGTCCTGCGCCGGCAGGGCCAGCGCCACCGAGGCGGCGTTGCCGACGTTGCGGGCGGCGACGCCGGCCGCGCGGCGTACCCGCTCGTGGCTCAGGTCCTCCGGCGCGCCGAGGCCCACCACGAGGAGCTGACCGGACTTGATGGTGCCGGCGGTCGGCATCCGCAGCACCTCGCCGGTCTCGCCGCGGAAACCCATGGAGGTCAGCAGCGGCTTGAACTTGCGTCCGTAGGCCTCGGCCACCTCCTCGGCCCCGGGGGCAGCCTCGAGGTCACCCTGGGAGGTGCGGGCGACGCCGATCACCACCAGGTCGGTGCGGGTCTTCGCCGGGCTGCCCTTGCGGAGCGTGTACGTCGTCACGAGAGGTCATGCTAGGCCGCCCGGGCCCCCGACCCCCGAGCCGCCCCGGACGCCTGCGGTAACTTTCCATCATGTCGCTCACGCAGTCGCCGCTCCACGACCGTCACGTCGCCGCCGGAGCCAAGCTGGCCGAGTTCGGCGGCTGGGAGATGCCGCTCGAGTACCCGACCGGAGTCCTCAAGGAGCACGCAGCCGTCCGGGGGGCGGTGGGGCTCTTCGACGTCAGCCACCTCGGCAAGATCGTCGTGCGCGGCGAGGGCGCCGTGGAGTACCTCAACTCGTGCCTGAGCAACGACCTGGCCCGGATCGGGCCGGGGCAGGCCCAGTACACCCTCGCCTGCGACGCGGAGACCGGTGGGATCGTCGACGACCTGATCGCCTACTACCGCGACGACGACCACGTCCTGCTGGTGCCCAACGCCGCCAACTCCTCCGAGGTCATGAGGCGGCTGGAGGCCGGGAAGCCCGCGGGACTGACGATCACCGACCACCACCAGACCCACGCCGTGCTGGCGCTCCAGGGCCCGAGCTCCGACGAGGTCCTCCAAGAGATCGGCCTACCGGTCGGGCACGATTACATGTCCTTCCGCGAGCGGCCGTTCGAGGGGGAGGACGTCGTCGTCTGTCGCACCGGCTACACGGGCGAACGCGGCTACGAGCTGATCGTGGACCGCTCCGTGGCCCCGGCGCTGTGGGACGCCCTGCTCAGGGCCGGTGGGCCGCACGGGATCCTGCCGTGCGGGCTCGGGGCGCGCGACACGCTGCGCACGGAGATGGGATACCCGCTGCACGGTCAGGACATCAGCCTCGACATCACGCCCAACCAGGGTCGCGTCGGCTGGGCGGTCGGCTGGGCCAAGCCGGCTTTCTGGGGCAGGGCGCCGCTCCTGGCGGAGAAGGAGGCCGGTCCCCGCGTCACGTTGCGCGGGCTGGTGGCGCAGGGTCGTGGCATCGCCCGGCCGCAGATGAGCGTCAAGATCGCCCAGGACCTGCCGATCGGCTACGTCACCTCGGGCACCTTCTCACCGACGCTGCGCAAGGGCATCGCGCTGGCCCTGGTCAACAGCCAGATCCAGCTGGGGGCCGAGGTGCTGGTGGACGTACGCGGCCGCGCCGAGGTCTTCGTGGTCACCAAGCCGCCGTTCGTCGAGACCGATGTCCGCGCGTCCTGACGCCTGCCCGTCCCATCGATCGAGAGGAATGCTGACGTGACCAACACCCCCGAGCCCACCTTCGGCAGCTCACCCCACAAGTCGGACCAGGTGCCCTGGTGGTGGCAGCAGCTCGACGCCGACGGTCGGGTCATCACCGCCGCGGAGCGCAGCGAGTTCCCGACGCGCAGCGACGCGGAGACCTGGCTGGGGGAGGCCTATCCCGACCTGTCGGAGGACGGTGTCTCGGCGGTCACCCTGTTCGAGGGTGACCGCGAGGTCTACGGGCCGATGTCGCTGGAGGCGACCTGAGCCGCACCGGGGAGCGAGGTCAGCGCGGTCCGCCGCCGACCTTCACCTGGGGCTTGGGCATCCGTAGCCAGCGCAGCTGCAAGATGCGCATGATCGCGTAGAAGGTCGTGCCCTTCCGGCTCTCGTCGGGGAACTCGGCGCGCAAGGCCCGCTTGAGACGGAAGAGCATCCACACGGTGTCGAGGGCGACCACGAGCAGCGTGGTGGTCCACAGGGCGTTGCTGAACCCGCGGAGCGAGTCGTTGCCGGAGTACTGCAGCACCATGATGACGATCAGTAGCGGCAGCAGGAACTCGGCGATCGAGACCCGGGCGTCGACGAAGTCGCGGATGAACCGCTTGAGGGGGCCCTGGTCCCGCTTGGGCAGGTAGCGCTCGTCACCCGAGCGCATTCCCGCGCGGACCTTGGCGTTGCTGTCCGTCCGGCGCTCGCGCGAGAGTTTCTGCGCGGCCTTCTTGTCCGTCCCTGCCTTGGCCCGCGCACGACGCGCCGCCTCGGACTCCCTGCGCGTGGGGGTCGGGCGACCCTTGGCGCCGGGTCCCTTCGGCTCGAGGGCGACGCTCTGGGCTGCGGCTTTGCTGGTACGGCGGAACACGGGGCCTTCCGAGGCGGGATGGGGGAACAGGGCGGATGAGCGGGACGAGCGGCCAGCCTACCTGCCGAACCGGCCCGAACTGAGTCACGTCGGCTCTCGTTCCGCTGGGCTGCGGCGGGTAAGTTGTCCGCCATGAGCATGATGAAGCGGATCAGCACGATCTTCCGGGCCAAGGCGAACAGCGCCCTCGACAGGGCCGAGGACCCTCGCGAGACGCTGGACTACAGCTATCAGCGCCAGCTGGAGATGCTCACGAAGGTACGCCGCGGCGTCGCTGACGTGGCCACCAGCCGCAAGCGGATCGAGCTCCAGCGCAACCAGCTGCAGTCCCAGTCGGACAAGCTCACCGGGCAGGCGCAGAAGTCGATCGAGATGGGCCGCGAGGACCTCGCCCGCGAGGCGCTGACCCGCAAGTCGGGGCTGACCGGTCAGATCGCGGACCTCGACGCCCAGCACGCCCAGCTCCAGGGCGAGGAGGAGAAGCTGACGCTGGCCTCCCAGCGACTGCAGGCCAAGGTCGAGTCCTTCCGCACGCGGAAGGAGACCATCAAGGCGACCTACACGGCCGCCGAGGCGCAGACCCGCATCGGCGAGGCCTTCTCCGGCATCTCCGAGGAGATGGGTGACGTCGGCATGGCCGTCCAGCGCGCCGAGGACAAGACCCAGGCGATGCAGGCAAGGGCCGGTGCCATCGACGAGCTGATCGCGTCCGGTGCGCTGGACGACGCGAGCTCGGTCAACCGGGGCGACGACATCAGCCGCGAGCTGGACTCCATGAGCACCCAGTCCGACGTCGAGTCCGAGCTGGCCGCCCTCAAGAGCAGGAGCGCCCCCGCGATCGAGGCTCCGGAGACCCCGGCCGCCGATCCGGTGGCGGAGGAGTCCCCCGTCGAGAAGGGCCAGCAGTCATGATCGTGCGCATCCTGGGCGAAGGTCAGCTCGAGGTGGCCGACGACCAGCTCGACTCGCTCAACGAGCTCGACCGCGCCGTCGAGGCCGCCGTGGAGTCCGGCGACGATGCCGCGTTCGCCCCGTCCCTCGCGGCCCTGCTCGACGGCGTACGCCGCTCCGGCTCGCCGCTCCCCGATGACTCCCTCGACGACTCCGACCTGATCCTGCCGCCGGCCGACGCCACGATCGAGGAGGTCCGCGAGCTCCTCGCCGGCGACGGGCTCATCCCGGGCTGAGCCCGGGATGGAAACTACGACGGCTCGCCGAACGTTCTCCTGATATGCCTCGCACCCGTTTCCTCCCCGACACCGGCCTGACCGTGCGCATGACCGCGGTCATGTTCCTGCTGGGTGCCTTGTTCGTCACCCTGGTCGTTGCCTTGATGTTCGTCTTCGGGAGCAGTCCCCAAATCGTCGTCCTGATCGGTCTGGCCGGTATCGGCGTGGCCTTCTTCCAGTGGTGGAACTCCGACAAAGCGGCCCTGCGTGCCATGGGAGCCCGTGAGGTCAGCCCCGAGGAGGCGCCCGAGCTGCACGGGATGATCGACCGGCTGTGCGCGATGGCCGACATGCCGAAGCCCCGGGTCGCGATCGCTGACACCAACCTGCCCAACGCGTTCGCGACGGGCAGGTCGCCCAACCGGTCCGCCGTGTGCGTGACCACCGGGATCCTTCGCACCCTGACCGCCGAGGAGCTCGAGGGCGTGCTGGCCCACGAGCTCTCGCACGTGGCCCACCGTGACGTCCTGGTGATGACGGTGGCGGCCTCCGCGGGGATCCTGGCCGGCATGGTCACGCGCGGTGCGCAGTTCGGTGGGTTGGGCCTCGGCCGGTCGAGGAGCAACAACAACAACGGCGGTGGCGCCATCGCCTTCTTCGCCGTGCTGATCGTGAGCCTCCTCGTCTATGCCATCAGCTTCCTGCTGATGCGCCTGCTCTCGCGCTACCGCGAGCTGTGCGCCGACCGCTCGGGTGCCTACCTGACCCAGAAGCCCTCGGCCCTCGCCTCCGCCCTGACCAAGATCAGTGGCGAGATGAATGCCGTTCCCGAGCGCGACCTGCGTGCGGCGCAGCCGATGAACGCCTTCTTCATCGCCCCGGCCGTGCGCGGTCTCTCCAAGGGCACGCTGACCTCCTCGCACCCGCCCCTGGAGCAGCGC
Organism: Marmoricola sp.; assembly: GCA_046595715.1. GTDB lineage: Bacteria > Actinomycetota > Actinomycetes > Propionibacteriales > Nocardioidaceae > Marmoricola. The sequence goes on along the minus strand of JBKJON010000309.1, from coordinate 1,705 downwards.
CTCGACCAGCTGGCGAAGATCGCCGCCAGCCTCGGTCAGACCCTCTAGTCATGGGGTGGTGGGACGCGCTCCGTGGTCAGTCGAAGCCCGGCAAGGCCAACCTCGACGCCCTGTTCGCGCTGCCCTCGGCCGCCCTGACGCTCGAGGCCTCGATGGGCCTGCACCCGACCGGGGTCGGTTCGGTCTGCTTCCGCGCGGCCGAGGGGCAGGCGGCGATCTCCACCCAGCAGGAGGCCGGTGACCTGGTCTCGGTGGACGGGGGACCGCAGACCGAGAGCCGGGTCGACGAGTACGGCTACACCTGGCTGACCGTGCGTTCCACGCCGGAGGACACCAGCGGCCTGGTGACCGACCTGCACGCGGTGAACTCGGCGCTGGAGGTGCAGGGCTTCGGCACCGGCCTGCTGTGCTCGGTGCTCGGTTTCGCCGGCGAAGCGGGGGAGGGAGCCTTCCTGGTCTACCTCTACAAGCAGGGCACCTTCTATCCCTTCTGTCCCTCTGGTCCCGCCAGTCGGAACTCTCTTCGGGAGCGGCAGATCCGGGACGTGGTCGGGGTGGACCTGCCCATCGAGCCGGACACCGGTCGATGGATGCCCATCTGGGGGATGCCGGCAGGCTGACGCGTCCCGGAACCGTGAGCGCCGAGGCGGCCCGCGTCCAGGGTCGTGGGTGAAGGTCAGTCCCGGTGGCTCTTGCCCGGCAGGTCCAGCATCCGCTGCAGCGCGACCTTGGCCCAGTGCTCGGTGTCCGGGTCGACCTCGATCACGTTGACCACCTGCCCCTCGGCCAGGGACTCGAGCGCCCAGACGAGGTGGGGCAGGTCGATGCGGTTCATCGTCGAGCAGTAGCAGACGGTCTTGTCCAGGAAGACGATGTTCTGCTCCGGGTGTGCGTCAGCCAGCCGCTTGACGAGGTTCAGCTCCGTGCCGATGGCCCACGACGTCCCGGGCGGGGCGGCCTCGACGGTCTTGATGATGAACTCGGTCGAGCCGACGAGGTCGGCCTCGAGCACGACCTCGTGGCGGCACTCCGGGTGCACCAGGATCTTGACGTCGGGGATGCTCGCGCGGAGCTGGTCGACGACCTCGACGGTGAACCGCCCGTGCACCGAGCAGTGACCCTTCCACAGGATCACGCGGGCGGCGCGCAGCTGCTCGGTCGTCAGGCCGCCACCGGGGAGCAGCGGGTTCCACACGACGCAGTCCTCGAGGGCGAACCCCATGTCGAGGACCGCCGTGTTCCGGCCGAGGTGCTGGTCCGGCAGGAACAGCACCTTGGTCTCCGGGCCCTTCTGCTCGAAGGCCCACTCCAACGCCGCCTGGGCGTTGGAGGACGTGCACACGGCACCGTCGTGACGACCGCAGAAGGCCTTGATGTCGGCCGAGGAGTTCATGTAGGTGACGGGTACGACGAACTCGGCGATCCCGGCGTCGGTGAAGGCGTCCCAGGTGTCCTCGACCTGAGCGATCGCTGCCATGTCGGCCATGGAGCACCCGGCGGCGAGGTCGGGCAGCACGACCTTCTGCTCGGGGGTCGTCAGGATGTCGGCCGACTCCGCCATGAAGTGCACGCCGCAGAAGACGATGTATGCCGCGTCCGGCCGCGCGGCTGCTTCCTTGGTCATCGAGTTCGCCGACGTCATGGGCGACAGCTTCAAGCTGGCCAAGGAAGCGGCCGCGCGGCCGGACGCGGCATACATCGTCTT
>JBKJON010000261.1:0-4559 GCA_046595715.1 Marmoricola sp. | reverse complement strand
GCACCAGGCCGTCCGCGAGATTGGCCGCGTGGTTCGCGTCGGGGGCGTGCTCACCGGCAGCGCCCTGCTCAACGACACCGGTCTCCGCTACCTCCCGATGCGTCAGGCCGGCCGCTTCGCCGGGCTCCTCGGCCCCGGTGCCACCACCAGGAACGTCCGCGACTGGCTGGCCGAGGCCGGGTTCTCCTCGATCGCGGTGACACGGTCGGGGGCGGTGGGGTACTTCCGCGGGGAGAAGCGATAGCGGTGCGGGTTTCCCCGGCACCCGGGGAAGCCTCAGTGCTCGGGGGTGCGACCGCTCTCGGGGCTGGCGTCGTTCTCGACCCGGATCTCCTCGGCGTGGTCCTTGGCGCGCTTGAAGGAGGCGTTGACCTCGGCCTCGGCCTCGTGGCGCCCGACCCAGTTGGCGCCCTCGACGGACTTGCCGGGCTCGAGGTCCTTGTAGACCTCGAAGAAGTGCTGGATCTCGAGACGGTCGAACTTGGAGACGTGGTTGATGTCGCGCAGGTGCTCCAGGCGCGGGTCGGCCGCGGGGACGCACAGCACCTTGTCGTCGCCGCCGGCCTCGTCGGTCATCCGGAACATGCCGATCGCGCGGCAGCGGATGAGGCAGCCGGGAAAGGTCGGCTGCTGGAGGATCACGAGGGCATCCAGCGGGTCGCCGTCCTGGCCGAGGGTCTCCTCGATGAAGCCGTAGTCGGCCGGGTAGGCGGTCGAGGTGAACAGCGTGCGGTCCAGGCGGATGCGACCAGACTCGTGGTCGACCTCGTACTTGTTGCGCTCACCCTTCGGGATCTCCACCAGTACGTCGAACTCCACAGATCTTCCTTCCGACAGACGTGCGCACCCGTTCCGGGGCGCAGCAGGGATAGTCTCGCAGCACTTCGACCGGACGGCACATCGATGGGAGCCTGAGGCGCCTTGCGTGAGAAACGCCACTGGCTGGTTCGATTCTCCGCCGAGATCGTCGTCCTGGCCCTGCTGGCCACCGGGTTCGCCACCTACAGGTTCGACCTGGGGGAGCGATGGCTCGGCGGGTCGGCAGCCGATCCGACGACCAACCCCTCCGCCGTGCTCCCTCCCGAGGGGCTCAAGCTGCCCGCCGCAGGCGCCGTGCCAGCTGTGGCCTTTCAGAGGTCGGCCGTGGCCGTCGACCCGGCCCGGGTGGCAGCCACCGTGCAGCCGCTGCTGCGCAAGAAGGTGCTCGGAAAGCACTTCGGCGTGCTGGTGACCGACCTCAGCACCGGCCGCGCGGCCTACCGCACCGGTGCGCCGACCGTGACGCCGGCGTCGACCGCCAAGCTGGTCACCTCCACGGCCGCCCTCGAGGCGCTCGGTCCGATGGTTCGCTTCCGTACGACGGTCAGGTGGGTCCCCAGCACCCGACAGCTCGTGCTCGTCGGCGGCGGCGACCCGTTCCTGGCCAGCTCGCCCCGAGCCGCCAAGGCGGCCTACCCGAACCGCGCCGACATCGAGACGCTCGCCCGGATGGCCGTCGAGAAGCTGCAGACGATGAAGGTCACACGGGTCCGGCTGGCCTACGACGACTCCTACTTCAGCGGCCCCTCGGTCAACCCCGCCTGGCCCGCGTCGTACATCTCGGAGGACGTGGTCTCGCCGATCACCTCGCTCTGGGTCGACGAGGGCACGGACCCCACCGGCTACGGCTTCCTCGCCGACCCGTCGGCCGGCGCCGCCGAGCAGTTCCGGGCCGCCCTGAGGAGCAACGGCCTCAAGGTCGGGTCTCAGGTGACCCCCGCCCGGCTGCCCGAAGGTGCGCTCGACGTCGCCACGGTCTCCAGCGCGCCGCTCGGCGAGATCGTGGAGCGGACCCTCGCGGTGAGCGACAACCAGGCGGCCGAGGTGCTGGCTCGCCACGTGGGGCTGGCCGAACGGCAGGAGGGCTCGTTCCTGGCCGGGGCGGCAGCGGTGCTCGAGGTGGTCAAACGGCTTGGTGTCCCCGTGGCCGGGAGCCAGCTGCACGACGGCAGCGGCCTCTCGCGCCGCAACCAGCTCAGCCCCGAGCTGCTGGCCGGCGTGCTCCAGCTGGCGGAGAGCCCGGACCACCCGGAGCTGCGCCAGGTGTTCACCGGACTGCCCGTGGCCGGCTTCACGGGGTCCCTGCAGTACCGCTTCGCCAAGGGTCCTGCCGAGGCCCGGGGTCGGGTCCGAGCCAAGACGGGAACGCTCACCGGCGTGCACGGACTGGCCGGTACGACCGACGACGTGGACGGCACCCGGATGGCCTTCGTGCTCGTCGCGGACCGGGTGCCGTCGCCCAAGGACTTCGAGGCGCAGACCCTGATCGACCGCATCGCAGGCGCCCTGGGCGCGTGCACCTGCGGCGTAGGGTCGTGATCATGAGCGCAGACAGACCCGCTGGGGCCGCCGGGGCCGCCGGGCGGCCCGGGATGATCGACTGGGACCTCGCCGTCAAGGTGGGGTCCCGGCTCGTTGGTGAAGGTCCGCAGGTGTCCCGCGACGAGGCGGTCGAGGCCGTGGAGGAGCTGCGGGCCGGAGCGGAGCGCTCGACGCCGCTGGTCCGCGAGTACACCGGTCTGGTCGCCAGTGAGCGCACTGCGCCCGTGCTGGTGGTCGACCGGCCCGGCTGGGTACAGGCCAACGCCGACGGCTTCGCCTCGATCATCGCGCCCCTCATCGACAAGCTGCAGGAGAAGAAGGGTGCCCCCGGCCCCGTGGCCGAGGCCATCGGCTCCCGCATCACCGGCGTCGAGCTGGGCGCGATGCTCGGCTTCCTGGGGTCGAAGGTGCTGGGTCAGTTCGACCCGTTCCACGACAAGCCCGGCGAGCAGGGGCGGATGCTCCTGGTCGCGCCCAACATCGTGCACACCGAGCGCGAGCTCGACGCCGACCCGCACGACTTCCGGCTCTGGGTCTGCCTCCACGAGGAGACCCACCGGGTGCAGTTCACGGCCGTGCCGTGGATGACCGACCACCTCCGCTCGGAGATGAGCAACATCATCGGCTCCGTCCAGACCGACCCCGCAGCACTCCTCGCGGACGCGGTGAAGCGCATCGGCGACCTGGTTTCCGGCAAGTCCGACGGCAGCCTGATCGACCTGTTCTCGAGCCCGGAGCAGAAGGTCGTGATCGAGCGGGTCACCGGTGTGATGAGCCTGCTCGAGGGGCACGCCGACGTCGTCATGGACGGCGTGGGCCCCGAGATCATCCCCTCCGTCGAGGACATCCGCCGCAAGTTCACCCAGCGTCGCAACGGTGTCGGCGGTCTCGACCGGCTGCTGCGGCGGCTGCTGGGGCTGGACCAGAAGATGGCCCAGTACCGCGACGGCGCCATCTTCGTCCGCGCCGCTGTCGACAAGGTCGGCATGGAGGGCTTCAACGCCGTCTGGGCCGAGCCGGCCAACCTGCCGACCAAGTCCGAGATCCTCGATCCCTCCCTGTGGATCGCCCGCGTGCACGGCTGAGCTCCAGCTGATGTCGCTCCATCCCTCCGTGGCCGCGGTGCGTCTCGCCGTCCGACGCACGCTCGCCGGTCTCGAGCCCGGTGACACCGTCGTCGTGGCCTGCTCGGGCGGGGCCGACTCGCTGGCCCTGCTGGCCGCGACCGTCTTCGAGGCCGAGCGTGGGTCCTGGCAGGTGATCGGTGCGACCGTCGACCACGGCCTGCAGGAGGGATCCGGGGAGCACGCCGACCGTGTCGTCAAGCAGATGCGCGCGCTCGGTGTGGCCGAGTCGGTGACCGCACGGGTCCGCGTCGAGGCGCCGGGGGTGGGGCCGGAGGCAGCGGCACGAGAGGCGCGGTACGCCGTACTCGCCCAGATCGCGGAGCGCTTCCGGGCCCGAGCCGTGCTCCTCGGGCACACGCTGGACGACCAGGCGGAGACGGTGCTGCTGGGGCTCGCCCGCGGGTCGGGTGGCCGGGCGCTGCAGGGGATGCGGCGGGCCTTCGAGGTCTACCGCCGGCCGCTGCTCGACCTCACCCGCGCCGACACCGAGACGGCGTGCCGCGTGGAGGGCATCGAGTTCTGGACCGACCCGCACAACAGCGACGACCGGTTCACCCGCGTCCGGGTCCGCACGACCGTGCTGCCGATGCTCGAGGAGGAGCTCGGCCCGGGCGTGGCCGCGACGCTCGCCCGGACGGCCGACCTGCTACGCGCCGACACGGCGTACCTCGACGCGGCCGCCGCTGCCGCCCTCACCTCCACTCGCGGCGAGGGCGGGCTCCTCGTCGACGAGGTGGCGTCGCTGCCCGAGCCCATCCGCACCCGCGTCCTGCGCCTCGCCGCCCTCGAGTCGGGCGCCCTGGCCGCCGAGCTCTTCCACTCCCACGTGCTCGAGATCGACAGGCTGGTCACCGACTGGCACGGCCAGAAGTGGGTCGATCTGCCCGGGCACGTCCGCGCCTCGCGGCAGGCGGGGCTGCTGGTCTTCGGGCCGGACACCGCAATCGCTGGATAGTCCGAGACGAAAACGTCGTTCCGGGGCTCCCAGAACGACGGTTTCGTCTCGGACTACCCGGAGTGCCGACCAGCTTGGATGACCTTCGCTGGGACGTCGTACGACGTAGTGGTCCG
>JBKJON010000045.1:0-6720 GCA_046595715.1 Marmoricola sp. | reverse complement strand
TATCAGGTGACGCAGTGGCGAGAGCTTCCGTCGATGGTCGCGGCCCGGGCGGGCGACGAGACCGTGAAGGCCCAGCTCGCACCGCGGTTCCAGGAAGCCATCGATGAGGCTGCGATGCGGCTCGATGACACCGGGGCCGATGACTACCTCGCAGGTTGGGAACGGTCGCCCTGGACCGCGGCCACGGGTACGCCGGCCGAGGTGCTCGACCGAGTCATCGCAGAGCTCGACGCGGAGTGGCCGGTCAGCAGGGTCGCCAGTTACCTCGATGGGCTTGGCCGATAGATCGGCGCGCACCGCTGCTGGGCATCATCCGGTGCTGCTCGACGGTGGCATGGGCACGCTGCTCCAGTCCCGCGGCCCCGATGCCGGTGGCCAAGCGACTTCTGGAACCTCGAGAGCCCCGGGGGCGGTCCGCGCTTCACACGCCGAGGCGTGCGCGCGGCTGCTGACAACCACATCTTTCGGCGGCACTCGGGCCACGGCTGGACGTGCGCGGGCTCGGTGACCCCTTCGACGCAGCGAACCGAGCGGCGGCGCAGATGGCGCGTCCGGTGGCAGACGAGCGCGGATCTCGCGTCGCCGGCGACCTCGGTCCGATGGTGAGCTTCTGGCGCCGCTCGGGTCCATGACGCGGGCTGATGGCAGGTCCGCGCCGGGACTGGAGACCCTGTTCGTCGGCAGGCACACAGCCGAGTGCGCCGGCGTCCCGGCGACCGGCACCGAAGTGCGGCTTCCTTCCATGTTCTATGACATCTCTGCGGAAAGATCGTCGCGTTGCGCGTACTTCCCCATCACCGCCTTGCTCCACCAGCTCCAGGAGGCTGCGTCGGCTCACGCCTGCGGACGTCCGGATCCAATGCCGCGAGTCGTGCGGCCAGGGACCCGCTGTACTTCACCGCGTCTGAGCACCAGATCGGTTGGGATTTGACCGACATGGCGCTGACCAGAGGTGCGCACGGCTACGTCGAGAAGAAGTCCACACCCACAAGTCGTATCCCGCAGCTGTGCGCGCTCATCGCGAGACGGTGAGGAATCACGTAACCCATTCATCGACGTCCCGGTCACGGAGGGGCGCCAACAGGCGGTGGAAGTATCCGGGTTCTTAGCGCAGCGTCCTCGCACAGCGCCATGTCGAGCTCATCCCCTACGCCTGCTCGACAAAGCCGGAGTCGTAGCCTTGGAAGCTGCCCACGACATCGCGGGTGGGAGCGGCACCCGTGCAAGGCGCCGCCCCACCTCAAGCTGTCCCGAGATCACGAGATCGTGTGACACACCCCCGCAAGCCAGCTCCCGTAGGAGTAGGTGCGCGCGCAGACCTTGCCGTACTTGGGGATGGTTCCCGCTCCCCTCGACCGTCCGCCGCTCACGCTGGTGCAGCCGTAGTGCGTGGGACCGACGTCGTGCCAGAACTGCCTGCCGTCCTTGTCGTAGCCGTACCAGTCGATGCGCCAGTTGCAGAGCGACCCGGTGCGCCATACCGCGTTCATCGAGCTGATGGAGCCGTAGACCTGGAAGCCCATGTAGCCCGAGGGCACGCCGAGGTAGGGGATCCCGCCCCAGCCGGAGTACCCCTCGGCGTACGCGTTGGCGGGGCCGGCGGCCCCGAAGGCTAGGCCCAGGCTGAGCATGATCACGGTCAGGACTCGGGCCAAGGGCCTGGGTCGGCGCCGAGGTCGTCGGACGGTGCTGCGATCAGGTGTCATGTGGCTCTCCAATCGTCGGCGCCCCGGCCATGGCGGGGTCGACGAGAAACTAGGCGCATGGGAGGTTCTCGGTCAAGACTCAGCGGCGCTTGACCTCTGCCGACGACACGGTCGATCCACGGCCCGGTTTAAGGTGACGACGGCGCTCGTGGCGCAACCAGACGGTGGCCGCTCATTGCCGGCGACGGCCTACCGCCGACCGGAGCCCGGATGGTTCTCAACGTCCTCTCCGGTGGTTCCTCTACTGCGACCCAATGGGATGAATCAAACGACGACACCATCCGTGTGACCAGCCCCAACGTCTTCATCTTCGGCATCCGGGCCGTGGCAAGTCCGCAACTGGTGAAGGCGTTTATGCTCCGCATGATTCGTTTCGGATACCGGTCACTCGTCCTCGGGGACGTCATGGACGAGTACGAAGACAACTCTCGTGCCCTCGCCGTCGAGCCGTACCGCATCGGCCCGGGCCCGCCGGGCCGGATCAACCCGTTGGATGTCGGGCCGGCCGAGCGTCTCCAACAATCTCGCGTCGTCGCGGCCTTGCCTGCGTCTAACTAGGTGGGAGGACGCGTGGGCGCCTACCGCCGCCGCGGAGACACTCTGCAGACCCGACAGGCGGCCGGAATGACTGTGAGATGACGCGCACAACCCGTCCGGCCCAGGTGAGGCGGTGATGTCGTCCGGCGAGAACATCACGGTGCTGAGTGAGGTTCGTGCGGTCTTGCGGAGGTGACCCCTCGGCTGGGTCCACTTGCACAACCACGAACGCCGCACGGCTACTTCATTGACTTCCCGCCGGCAGACTCCGAGAAGACGTTCTACGCTACGAAGCGGACCGACCAGACTGTGGTCGAAATCCAGTAGCCCGAGCCTTCATCAGACCCAGGCGATTCACCCACCCATCTGGCTGGCAGCATCGCGTGCGTGGAGGTCGAGGCAGACGAGGCCCGCCGTGGGGGTCGGGGCCGGGGGCTGGCTCTGGTCTGTGGTGCCGGAGTCATCTGGGGGACCATCGGGCCAGCGGTGGGTGTGGTGCATGAGCGGTCGATGCTGTCCGTCCTGACGATGTGCGGGTGGCGCGCTCTCGCAGCGCTCGTGACGCTTGCTGTCGTGGTGCTCATCCGCGGACAGTTCGCTGCTTGCGTCGCCTTGGTGCGCGCCCACCCGACCCGGATCCTCGTGATGGGCGCACTCACCACCGCCTTCCAGCTCCTCTTCTTCGTGGCTGTCCTGGCCGCCGGGGTGAGCGTGGCGACCGTGGTCGCGCTGGGCTCTGCGCCGGTGCTCCTGCTCCTGCTTCACAGCGTGCAGTGGCGACGGGTGCCGGGCACGGCGCAGCTGGTCACTGTGTCGATGGGTGTCGCCGGTCTCGTCCTGGTCAGCCTCATCGGCGTTGGCACAGCCGGTTCGGCCCCGACGGTGGGTGTCCTCGCCGCACTCGGTTCCGGTGCCGCCTTCGCGTTCTCCGCGGACCTGGGCAGCTTCGTTTCCCGGGGGTACGACGCGGTACCCGTCGCCACCGGCACCATGGCCGTAGCCGCGTTGATCATGGTGCCCGCCGGCGTGACGGTGGGGCTCGTGCGGGGGGATTCGCTTGTCGCCACGGACGCCGCGACGTGGTTGGGGCTCGCCTACCTCGGCGTGGTCACCATGGCCCTGGCCTACGTCCTCCTCTTCGCGGGGCTGCGAACCACGGCTAGCGGGTCGGCCGCGGTGGCAACCCTCCTCGAACCAGTCACCGCTGTCGTCATCGCCGTTCTGCTGCTGGGTGAGTCCCTGACACTCGCGGGATCGGTCGGGTCGCTACTGATCCTCGCCGCTATCGGATCTCTCGGCCTCAGGCAGGACGTCCCGGAGGTCCACAGCCGCGATGCCCAGTCAAGTGGCCCAACCTGGTGAGGGGGGAGTACGGCCGATGGCCGATCGGGACCGGCGATGTCTGTACTCGTGGATCCATGCTGGTGGAGCGGTCCGGCGGGCTAATCGGGAGTTGGAGAACTTCTTGAAGGCCCAGCCGTCGGGAAGTCCCCTGACCGTCGCCAGCATTTCGTGTTTGGAAAGGAATCTTCGGCGGTTGGCGGATCGCGCGGCCCAGCCGGTGTGCGCCTACAGCCGGGTGCTCAGGCTGCGGTAGGTGGCGTTGTAAGGCGCGGGGATGTCGTGGTGGAAAGTGAGCGACGCGTCACCGGGTTGACCTGAGAGCGGTGGCTGTCTGGGGACTGCAGCCGAGCTGACCATCGGGTGGCCTGGTCGATTCCGCCAGGATGCGCCTAGAGCCGCCGCCCCCGGGACGGGAGGGGTAGTTGTCCCAGGGGGCGGCGCCACGCGGGACACCATGCGGTGATGGACCTTGCAACAACCTTGGGCAGTCGCTCCCAGACATACAGAACCGCCCCCCGCACACTCGCTCGCTAGAGGCGGTCGCTGTCAGTCACACTTCATTGAAGCGATTAGAGGCCGCCCCGACGATCCCTCCAAACGGGGCGAACTCTTGCTATCAGGACGTTAGGTCTGAACTAGGGGAAAAGTGCCGACGCGGACCAGATTGGCGTCCGACGCGGACGACGAGGCAGGCTGGCTGCACCGCGAAACGGAACTGGCTGGCTTCGGTGAGCACGTCACCGTCGACCTCGCACAGCTGTGGCGGCTCAACCCGGACGGTGAGGTCGCGTGCCCGATCACGCCGGAGAGTTGGCCCGTCGCCTCGCTTGGCCAGCACCCGCGATGCCAACCCGACCCATTCCTTCAGGCTCTCTGGGCTGACCATCGCAACGTTTAGCATTGCATCGTCGACCGCGGCATCGGGGAGCAGCACCATGCCTCCGGTGAGCTCACCGCAGTTGCCCACCACGACCGTGCGGACCTGGGATCTGGCCGCGGGACGTCCATCCACCTCGAGCTCGATCGCGAACGGGTCGTCGGTCAGGTGCTTGCCGCCGGTGGCGAGGTAGGCCGCCCAGCCTGCCTTCTCCTTCACGCGCTCGGGGGTGTCGTGCATGATCTGTGCGTCGAAGCCGACGCCGGCCATGACCGTGAAACAGTGGACGTTGTCGGCGCCAGTGACCAGGTCGCCAGAGAGTTGGCTCTGGTCGGGGTCGATGACCAACCAGCCGACGTCGATCGTGCGGTCCTCGCCGGAGAACGCGGCGGCGGCGGCGTCGGCCAGTGAGTCGATCGGGAGGCCGAGGTTGCGGGCTAGCAGGTTGCCGGTGCCCCCTGGGAGGAGCGCCAGCACGACGCCGGTGCCGACGAGCTCCTGCGCCACAGCCCGGACCGTGCCGTCGCCACCGAGGGCGCACACCAGAGCTACGCCGTCGCGTACGGCCTGGCGGGTCTGGCCGAAGCCGGGATCGTCCTCCGTGGTCTCGACCAACGTCGGTGTCGCAACGCCTGCCACGGTGGCCGCGGCTTCGAGAACCTCCCGCGCCTCGCCAACGTCGACCTTGGCCGGGTTCACGACGACCACAACCTCAGTGCGCCTCGTCTCCATGCGTGTAATGTTGCACGGCGACTGCGACCCGGGCCCCTGAGGGAGACGTGATGAACAGCATCAGTGACCGGGCCGGTGGCGTGGGCGATTCGACGCGGACGACTGCGGCCAAGGCCGGCGACCATCCCGTGGTCGAGTGGGGAGCCCGCTTGGGCTACGGCGCCAGTGGCGTCCTGCACCTGCTTCTGGCCTACCTGGCCGCTCAGATCGCCCTGGGCGGAGGTAGCAGCCAGGCTAGTCAGTCGGGGGCGTTGGCGACGCTCGCCAAGGATTCGGTGGGGCAGGTCTTGCTCTGGGTCCTCGCCGTGGGATTTGCCCTCCTCGCCGTGTGGCAGCTGACCGATCTCTTCACCCAGCACGAGGCGTTCGACAAGGCGAAGGCCGGTGGCAAGCTTGTGCTCTATGGCGCGCTCGCCTGGACGTCCTTCGTCTTTGCCTCGGGCGGACGTACTTCCAGCAACAAGCAGACCAAGGATTTCACAGTCACCTTGATGGACGCACCCGCAGGCCAGCTGCTGGTGGGTCTAGTCGGCGTCGGGATCCTCGGCATCGCCGTTTACCACGTCTACAAGAGCTGGCAGAAGAAGTTCCTCGAGGATCTGCAGGAGAACCCGGGCCGGTGGGCAGTAGTCGCCGGCAGGGTCGGCTACACCGCCAAGGGAATCGCCCTGGCAGCCGTTGGCGTCCTCTTCATCACGGCCGCCATTGAACGGCGGGCGGGCAACGTCACCGGGCTGGACGGCGGACTTCGCTCGATGAGGGACCTGCCCGCAGGCACCGTCATGCTGCTCGGCATCGCGCTCGGCCTGGCGGCCTACGGCGTCTACTCCTTCGCGCGTGCACGCTACGCGCGCGTCTGATCCTCGACCTCGATGTGCGCGTCACTGCGTCGCAGCCAGCACCAGGCGAGCAGGGCCGCCACCGAGCCGTTGACGATGGCCACGAGCACGTCGCTGACATGATGCATTCCGCGGTAGAGGCGCGCTGTCGCCACCAGGAATGGGATTGCCAAGCACACACCCACAACGACGCGACGGAGCATCGGGTTCGGAATCCGGAAGGCCATCAGCGCCAGCGTGAAGTACAACCCCGTCGCGGCCCCGGTGTGCCCGCTGGGGAAGCTGGAGGTCGGCGGTGAGTTGTCGAGCTTCTCGACGTCGGGCCGCTCGCGGTCGATGAGGAGCGTGGTGAAGAAGAAGACCGTGGCCTGCAGGCTGATAGCGATCAGCGGCACGACCGCGAGCCACCACTTCTTCGTCCGCCTCCACGCCAGCGCGACCACGACCAGACACACACCGATGATGCTGACCGTCGCTCCCGTCCATGAGAAGACGAGCGTGACCGCGTCCCAGAACGCCGTGCGTGACGATTCGAGGCCCCTGTTCACGCTCTCCTCGGAGATGCCCAGTTCCTTCAGCGGACCTTGGGTGAGCAGCCAGCCCATCCCGAGCACGGCCAGCAACCACACCGCGATGGGGGCGAGGGCGCGGACCGCCAAGGAGGCCGTCCGCGACCTGGCGGTCC